>NZ_CP014281.1:600000-897443 GCF_001553195.1 Mycoplasmopsis canis PG 14
AATAATTCATTAACAAACAATTCATTAGTTGAATTTAACCCTAAAGCAAATGAATATATAGAAAAGTTAAAAAACAAAGTAATTGAAAAAGATTTAATATCTAATGACGTTAAACAAAAGAAAAATGAATTAACTGAAAAAATTAGATTATCTGAAAATATAGATGAAGAAAACAAAAAGTCTCTTTTAGAAAAAGCTGAAAAAATTGTTAGCCTTGCTGAAATATATAATTATAATGATTTATTTAAGAAGCTAGATTCAAATATAGAAGCAAAAAAAGCTGAATTTATACAATTTATAAATGATTCAGTGCTTAGTGATAAAAATAAAGAATATTTTAGTGAAATAATTCAAGGGTTAGAAGAAGAGACTGAATTAAAAAACATAAGCACGTCTTTCAAAAAAATGATGGATAAATTTAAACGTTTACAAAATAAAGTCAATGAGATAAAAGAAAAAATTTCAAACAATAACTTTAAATCTTCATATGCTCTAGAATTTTATAAAAAAATCACAAAATTTGTTGAATTATTTGATAATGACAATAAGTTAGAAAAAATTAACTTATTATATCCTGATGATAATCTTAAGTTGATTTCTGATATTTATATAGAAATCGAAAAAATCAACATTGAAGAAGAATTTGATATTAAACCACAAGAAGAAAGTGTTATAGATCTTTTCAAAAAAGAAACTATTTCTTTATTTAGTTTAAACACAACCGAAAATGGTACATTATATGATTTAGAAAAGTATTCTTATTCTGCATCATATAATCTAAAGAGTGCTGAAATTCTCTTTGATAATTTTGATACCGAAGAGGTTGATTACAAAATTGTTAATTTAAAGCTTGACGAAAGTAATTGAAATAATTTAATTGTTACAGTTAAAGTTTCGCTTAAATCAAATAGTGAAATTAACTATTTAATGGACATTTCAAAAGCATTTAGTGGTGATGTGACTCCCCAAATTAATTCATTAAATTTTAATAACTTAGACCAATTTTTTAATATTAATTATGATGATTTACAAAAACTTTCTTTGGAAGAATTTAGAAATTTATCAAATGATCAGAAAAAAGAATGATTCACAACTAATCAAACAAGAATTGGTAAATTCTTTAAGTTTGAATTAACTAATTATGAATACGTGAATAGAAAAGTTTTTGCTGATTTTTCTGTTTTATTCAATAAACAAGTTATTAAAAAATGAAGAATACCAACTATAAGAAATGTAAATTTCGTTAAAAATGAAGAGGAAAAAGAAAGCTATAGTGACGTTGTTGACAAAAGAAGAATAATGGAAATTATTAATGGGAATATTTCTACATTAATGACTAAAGTTAAATTCAAGGAAGGTGCAAAGCACTCTCACATGAATTACATAGCTTCTGATGTAAAAAAAGCTTTTGACGATTTATACATAATGCCAAAATATGGTAGATATGAAGTATTTATCAAGGATTATCATCATGTCAGTGATTACGATGGATGAGTCGACATTATTTTATGATACAAAAAAGATGGCAAAGAAGTTGAAATTAAGAACCCAGCTGATGTATACAGTAAAACTAAGAGATTACGTAGCTTTAAATTAATTAGCTCAGGTGATATAAAACCTACTGGAGAAATTTTTACCTCTGAAGACTTTCAAAGTAGTGAACAACCTAGCCAAGAATTTATTGATGCAATTAATTCAATAAATGAATCAAATTTCGGATTCAGGTATGCTGAAGCTCAAAATGGACAAAGAAACTTCAGAGCAGTTAATGTAAAAGACATAATTGACCAAAAAGCCTTTAGCGATATTGAGTATGTTTTACAAATCAAAAATACAAATAATAATAACTCACGTGGAGAAAGTCAAGATAATAACGCTTATGTAGAGTTAAATGCTCCATTATATAATAAAAATATTGAGTTTAATTCTACTAATTTAAACAACTTAAGGAATAACTTTTTTGTTTACTTCTATGACGTTAAACAAGTTGGTAAAAGAGGTATGTCATTTAAATTAGGATGAATTAACAAAAGAAACAAAAACATTCGATACACCAATAATCAAGAATACACTTTGATAAATATGGTGAATGACTATCAACAAACTCTTTATCCTGAAATAATGGTAAACAACATTAAATTAAGTGATATAGAAATAAATTATGAATTGCTTGCTCAAAAAACGGCCAGCGAATGAATAAATAATTTAGAAGAATTGAATAATGGAGTTATTCAACTTAAACATAACAAAAACAATGAAGTAGAATATCAAAATTATAGTCTTCCAGCTAATTTATTTAAGGTAGATCAAATTAAAAAAATATCAAATAATGAAGCTTATGTAAGATTTGCTGTTACAGGCAGAACTAATAATAAAATACTCGGAAATACTTGATACAAGATTAAGGGATTTGCTTTAAGTGAAATTAATACAATTAATGAAAATCTTGATTTTACTAACGAAAATCTAAAAACAATCCAAGAATCTGAAACTTCTATTATTCGTGAAAGGATTATTGAACCATTTTGAAAAGATCTTTTATGAGATTTAAACAAAAAAACCAACATCGCTTCTTGAACACTAGAAAAGAAATATTTAGAAAAAACTTTACTTAAAGAGAATTCTAGAAATAGAGTTATAAAATTTGAAATTCTAGCAAACTCATTATTAAATATACCAAGCAAAAATAGTAGAGTAAGAAACTTTGAAAGTGCCATCAACATTGAGGTTTCATTTGACAAACTAATAGAGCAAAAAACAATTAAAATTAAAAAGTCTGCAAGTGATGGTGATGGTGGCCGTTTCAATTATTTTGTTACTTTAAATTGAATCGAATCTCGTGGTGTTGACATTAAAATTTCAATGGAAGATAATACAAATAAAATAATAATTGATGAACCTGAAGTTCAAAGATTTTCAAATGGCGTTACATTTGATAAAGATAGAGCATTTATTATCTTGCCGGCCGCAGTTAAAACAACTATAAAATATACCAATGATGAAGAGCAAGAAAATTTTGGTATAAATCAAAATAGATTCGATTACAAACACATTGAAATGAATAGTTCTAATCAACCGATCTTATTCTATAGTGATATTGAATTCCAAAAAGATAAAACAGTATACTATCCAAATCAAAATGTTCATTATAAATTGCATGATGGATATAAATTGAACGTTGAATATTTAAGAGTAAGAGATTGAAGAGATTGAGATATAGTAGACTCTGCATATTCAAGGGCAGCACTAGTTGATGGTAATACTTGATTTGGTACATTAGGATTTTTAGGAAAAGTTAATGATGATCCAAATGATGCTACTTTTTACGTTTTAACTAATCGCCATGTCGAAGGTAGTCCAAATGAATTTTCCGGTATGCTAGATAATAATCTTCTGCAAGAAAGAGGAAATAAAGTTTTCACACTAGCGCCCGATAGAATAGGAAATTCTTTAGAAAGATATTATGATGTTAGAACTAGCGGAGAATTAAATTTAGGAAGAGGTGGGAGAGCTTTAACTATTAAATTGCTTTGAAGTGGTGTAGAGCAAATTTCTAAAGATGGAAGCATTAAAAATCGTGGTCAAGATTTAACATTATTTGTTGTTGATTTAAATCAAAAATTATCTGATGCGAGAGCAGCAGGTAATATGCAAATAGCTTGAAAAATAGAACATTTAATGAAAAAGGGAAATGTGAATATTGACATGAGCTACAAAAAAGGCGGGACAATGTCAGTGCCTAATATTAGAGAAATTTCTACATTAGGATGACCTGGAACACAATATGCTGGTTCAATCAATAGAAGACCAGTGACCCTAGGTGATGATGGAAGCCAATCTAGAGTAGTTATTGGAGCACCATACTTTAACCCTTACTCACAAATTTTTGTTGGTGGAGGGGCATCTGGAAGTGGTATGTATATTGTGGTGGAGATAATTATATAGCAACTTGAACAGCAGGTGCAAGTAATAATACACATAAGGCTTCACAAGGTTATGCTTATGACAATAGAAACTTTAACTTCTTCGGAGTTAATTGAGATAATGAAAATCCTTTAAAACTTAAAAATTACCATTCTATTGCTTCACAAATAATGAGAGCAAACTTAAGATTTCCAGAGAAATATGATCTTCCTTGATTCTTTAAAGAAATTAATGAATAAAAAAATCTGAACATTATTTGTTCAGATTTTTTAATATGACTATTCAATAACGTAATCAGACTCATTTAATTTTAGAGATCTAGTTTGTTCTTGTTTATCCATTGAAGAGTTAAATTTTGTTTTAATTTCTGTAAATAAAGACTTTATCTTTTCATATAAAGCATCAACCTGTTCTTTAGATGCTATTTGACTTTTATCTGATTTTACAATAGCTTGATTACCGTTCTCATCAAAAAAACTATTATTATATTCTCCACTTATATTATGTTCTTGAAATTTCTTTATAATTTCTTTCTCATCATTTTTTTGTTCTTCATTAAAAATATTTGATGATACATTTAGTTTGCTAAGAATTTCTTCCCCAAGTCTATCAAATATAAAATAAGATTTTCTTAATTTTGTTAAAGAATCAATATAGGATGAATCATTATTTTTGCTTGCAACGATTTCTACCCACTTAGATGCTTCATTCATAATATCAGATTGAGTGCGATCAGATTCTACTTGAATTTCTTTTGCTTTTTCTAAATCTTCGATTGAAATATTTGTATCTTTCTTAGCAATTAATTCTTCAATAACGAGTAAAATTCTTTTAAAATCCTCTGCTTCTTTATATAAATATTTTTTTGGTGTTAAATTAGTATTTATATAATTTGATATATCATTTTTCAAGGGAGTAAGTGATGTATCTACTAAGCTATTAAATTCTTTATTCCTCTCTTCTTGCTGGCTTTCTTGTGAACTATTTTGCTTACCTAAATTTGTGTTTCCTTCAGTTTTTGATAACTGTGAATTTCAAGTTAATACTTTATTATAAAACTCATTAGATTTTGAGTTGATTTCATCAAAATTTTTGTTTTCTTTGTTTAAAAAGTTACCTAAATCTGTTAAATAATTTGTAATTTCGCCTGTTAAAGCTCTTTGTTCATTTGAAGGGCTGTACAAATGATTAGAATTATATTTAAATAAAAGTTCTAAAGTCATTTTTTGTAGCATTTTTATTCCTACTAAACTTGTCTTAGCCTCAGGTTGATTAATTTTTTTAAGTTCATCTAAAGTTAAAAAACTAGATTGCTTCATTAGTTTATATGATTCATAAATATGACTCATGTTTTGTTCAATTGTTTGATTATCACTTCCTTCAACACCTTCATTAGTTAACATTGCTAAATTATTTAAAATTTCTTGATCAAAAGCTGGTATAGCAGCTAAAAAAATGTAATTTGACTTAATTATATTAGCTGCGTTTTTAAGATCTTTGATAAATGAATAAAATTTTTGTTTTGAATCATTAATTTGATCTGTTACTTCATTATTTTGTTGTTGACCAAAAGGTTTGTTAAATGTAGCGATAATTTGCTCATCAGTAACTCCGCTTGGTTCAGTTGTAACTTTTAATTTAGTTTCTAGTAAATTATCTAATTCTAATTTAGATAACTCAAGAGCAAAAGAATTTGTTAAAAAATCTAATACATTATTTTCTGCACCTTCCGACAAATCTTGATTATTCAAAGCTTCACTTAACTCTGTTAATTTTTGTTGAATAGAAGCATTATTTTTAAAAGATTCTTTGGCTGTTAAACTTGATAAATACAACTTAGCTATGCTATTAAATAAAACTGATTTTTCACTTTTATTTTTTTCTGGTTCCGGTTTATCTCCTGGTTTTCCACCATCCTCTGGATTCGAAGGATTTTCTACCGGTGGTTTAGGATCATTTTGCTCACCATTACCAGGGTTTATTGGATTAACATCTGGTTTATTAGTTTGATCTTTATTGTCTTTATTACCATTTGATTCTTTCGCTTGTTGTTGACAAGCAACAATTGTCATTGGAAGTATAATACTTGACATACCAAAGATACTAAACAATAAACTTTTTTTATTTTTTTTCATTTTTACCTCATTTTTTAATTTTCAAAATTATAGCACATAGCAAAAAAAGAATAAAAATTTAAAATCCCTTTTGTTAAGACATGAATTTATAAAAAAATACTTATACAAAGGACATATAATATTGGCTTTGATAAGTATTTTTGATCTATATTATTTTTGCTTTTTCTCTTTAAAGAATCAAGGGAGATCAAACTCAATTGGGTTTCTTAAGTTTGCTCTAACTATTTGAGCTCCAAGAGAATTTGTATTTTTAAGTGATAAAGGATCTTCTCCATCAAAGTTAACTCCAAAATAGTTATGGCTTCTTGTTCCGTATCTTGGTCCTTGTGATCAGTATCCGTCATTGTTTCCTGCTGAACCACTATTTCAAGCTCCGGCGTATGTTCCGTCTTCAAAGAATAAACCACTTCCTGATGCTCCTCCACCTCCAAAATATTGTGAATAGAAGTGTTTGTTGTTGTCAAACAATTCATGCATCACTAAAGTTTGTTCTACTATTTTGCGTAGAAATATATTGATTTTTTGAAAATCTTCTAAATATTTGACCAGCATATCTAATATTAGGTCATGAAACATTCGAGATTTCACGAATATTTGGCACTGACATAAACCCTTGCTTGTAATCGGCCTCAAGCTTTACATTAGGATTTTTCATTAGATTCTCAATTCTTCAAACAATTGTCATTGAACCATCTCTCTTAGCTCTTAAATAATCATCTTTAAGATCAATTACATAAACTGTAAAGTCCACTTGCCCATTTCCTACTTCATTACCGTTTTTATCTTTTTGAGATACTCCTGATCAAATAATATTAATTGTTTTTCTATCAATTTTATTTAAATTAGAATCTCTATAATTATGAGTTCTTAAAATATCATTTGTAGGACGGATTCAAGCAGAACCAGTGTTTATTCATGGTGAAGGTTGGAATAAACTTCCAACTGGTGCAAATGAGTATTTTTTATTTCTCACTTCTTTTAAGAAGTTATTTCCACTTATTTCATTTCAGTTAGAAACGGATTGAACATGCTTATTCGTTGAAACATAGAATTTATAATCATTAGGATCATTATTTACCTTACCAATAATTGATACAGTACCAAAAGAAGTGTTTTGATCATCGACTAAACTCCTTGAAAGAGCAACTTTAACTAAATCTCAATCTTTTTGTTTCTCTTTACGCATTTGTTCAATATTCATTTTAAATCCTTCATGTAATTTATAATGAACATTTTGGTTTGGATAGTAAACTGTCTTATCTTTTAGGAATGATAAATCGTTACTAAATAGAATTGGCTCTTGAAACTCTGTATACTCAACCTCATTATAATCAAATTTGTTAGATTCGATTCCAAAGTTTTCGTGTTCTCTATTATTTGTATATGAAATATAGATTTTTGAAGCTGCAGGTAGAATGATAAGAGCTCTGTTTCTGTCGAACTTAGTACCACTTGAAAAACTTTGTACTTCAGGTTCATCAAGAATAATTTTGTATGAAGAGTCTTCAGTATAAACTTTGAATGCAATTCCTGCATCTGTTCATTCAGCAATAACGTTATATCTAAATTGATTACCCTCAAGGTTTGGGGAAGTAAATTCAGTTTTTATTGCTTTATGCTTAATTAATTCGTTTAAATCTATATTTATCGAAATTACTTGATCTTCATTTCTAATTCTATTATTTTTATCTCCATCATTGAAAAGCATATTTCCAAAGATTTTAACAGTTATTTGTCTATCTTTTGTGTTTTCTTGTAATAAAGTTTTGTCGATATATTTTTTGTCCAATGTTCATGATGCGACATTGTTATCTTCATCTAGTTTTCATAAAAGATCTTTTCAATACGGCTCAATAATTCTTTTTCTCTTAATTTCAGTCGTAGATTCAAAAACTGTTTCTAAATTATTATCTCTAAATGATAAATCTTCTTTATTTGTTTTAGTTGAATCAGATTTGAATCCTGATATTCTATATCAAGTGTCACCAATCGCATTTCAATTATTTGCTGTATAAAGTGTTCTTGTATTGAATCTTATATAAGCTTCATTTTCATTGATACGCTTAATTTCATGCACATTAAATGAATCTCTATTCATTCAGAAGTTTTTGTAAACAACTCTGTTTCTTTCGTCACCTCTTACCTTAATATGTTGTCTTAAGGTGCCCATATTGTTTTTATATCATTCAATAGTGTGAGTAGCAAGCTCTTGAGTATTTATTTCAATGTCAGACATTTTAATATTATTAACCATGATTTCTGGATATAAAGTTTGCTCAAAATCATTAACTAAGTTGATTAAAGTAAATCTCTTATCGTTTGTATATCTTACTGAATTATTAGTCTTTTGGATATAACCTATTCTAAAACTTAAACTTCTATCATCTTCTAATCTAAAGTCATAGTAATATCTATAGAATTGTTCTTTTAATTTATTAATATTAGTTGGATTAACAGTTATTTCCTTATCGTAAAGAACTTGGTTTGCTCCAATAGGGTCATATTCGTCATTAACTCTATTTGTACCTTTAGAATTTTTTCCATTAACTAGTGTCATAAAGTACTCAAATCTTAGGTATGCTTGTTGGTCCATAAATGTTTTAGCATTTAATGTTCTAAACTTTCTATTTGAACGGTTATTTCAACCTCAAAACTGACCTGTTGCATATTTTCATTCAAAGTTGCTTTCATTTATGCTGTCAGCCAATGTTTTAATATCCTGACCAGGTTCTCTGAATTCATTTGATTTAAAGTCTTCAGCAGCAAAGTGTGTGCCTTTTGGTCTTATATCATAGAAGTTTTGCGCATTAAATCCACCAATATTGACTTTTCTGGATTTTCTTTGTTCAAAGTTATAACCTTGCGCTTCCACACCATCTATTTTATATCATAGCGTAAAATCAGCTCTACCATTTGCATGGTCTACATTATAGTAATCTTTTAAGAAAATTTGGTATCTACCAAAAGTTGGTAAGTTATAAAGATTATTAAATTTATCTATAACATCTGTTACAACATAATCGTTGTGTACTTCCATATTATTAAGATTTTTAAATGAAATGTTTTTAAAGAACAATTCTCTTCTTTGTCCTTCATTTGTGTTATTAATGATATTACGAACTTTTTCTAAGTTAATTCTATCTCAATAAGCTTCTCTTGTTTCATTTGAATTTCTGAAAGTAATATTATTGTTTGAACTTAAATCAATTACTCTAACTGTTTGATTGTTGAATAAAATTTCAACAGATGGTCTTATTTTATTTCCTGAAAGACTTGATTTTCTCTTAATTTCATAATTAAAATAATTGTTTAAACCAGGTTTATTCTTCTTGAATGCTTTACCTTGTTCTTCTATACTCAAGTTATTTCATTCTGCTTGTGTATATGAATTTATTAAATCATAATCAACATCAAACACTTGATCTAAATTTGAAAGATTAATTGCATCTAGTTTAGCTTTAGTCCCTTGAGAAAATGTTTTTCTCTTTGTAAATGTAACTTTTTTAGTTCTGTCAGATTTTAAATAAACATCAACTGTTACATTAAGGGTTTCTAAATTATTTCCAGTTAAAGTTAAACCACTTATTTCAAAGTCATATGTATCATTATCATAATGGTCAAATAATAATTTTGAATTTTTGAAATTAAATGATCCAGCATTCTCAAATTCGGATAAATTGTATGCTCTAGCACTTTCGGTTGTTTCTAAGTTAAATACATTTTCTGTTTCTTCAAGCATTAATTGGCTTCAAGTTTTTTGTGAACTTGAATTAGCTGCATTCCCTAGTCTTTCTAATGAATTTTTAAGATTATTTATTTCATTAATTGTATCTTGAATATTGTTGTAATTAATTTTTGCTAATTTATTATCTTTTGATAATTTTGTATATTTTACTAATTCTTTGTTGAAATTAAGAACTTTTGTTCCGTTTGTATTTGAAGGAGCTAAACGATTCTGAACTTGGTTCTTTGTTGCTACTAAACTATTGAATGCAGTATTCATTGTTTCTAATTTTGATTTAAATTCTCTAAATACTGCAATATCAGTATGAGACCTTACAATAGAAATTAATATTTTTGAAATTTCACTTTCAATTTGTCAACCAGAAATAGCGCTAATAAGTTGTGCTTTTAATTGCTCTAATTCACGATCATTTCTAACTGCGTTAAAAATATTATCAATTTCTACAAGTTTAGCATCATTAGGTAGTTTATTAGGCTCTACGTTTTGAATACTATTAATTTGTGCATAAATAGCATTTTTTTGTTCATCAGTTAGATGATTCATTGCTCTAATTTCATTATTTCTTGTAACTTTTTTAGTTTCTAAAACTTGGTACTCTAATTGAGTAATTGAAAAGTCATCTGTTCTCTCAGGTCTTGTTTGATCTAATCTTGCCAAAAGACCGTGGCTTGCACCAAAATGAGCTGTAATAATTCTGTTATAAGCTTCTAGATCAGCGGCTCAATTTTGTGGTAAGGCATTATTTACTGCTGCTGCGGTTGTAGCCTCATTTAGTAATCTAATAATAATATTTTTAGACTCTCTACCATTATCTGTATTTCTATATGCTAAGGATCTAGCTATAGCCGCTTTACCAGACATGGCACTTTCTAATTCATTAATAATTGTTTCCTTAGAGTTTAATGATTCTAGAGTATTAAGAGAATCAATTTCATTAATTAAAGTAGTTGCTGCTCTAGCATTGCTTCCATTAGGGAAATCAATTCTTCTTACCGTAGCTTTAAGAGAATCTTTCTTTTCTTTTATAGATTTAATTGTTTGAGCTCTTGAGATAATGCTATCTAGTTTTGGAATTTCATTACTACGTTCATTGTCATTTAATTCATTCTGTAAATTAGTTTTTTCTGTTCCATCACTTAACTCATTGATTAAGTCTTGAGCCTGGTTTCTCTTTGTATCCAGTGATGTTTTTTCGTTTACTAATTCATTTTTAAGAGCTTGGAATTGGTTATCGTTTAGATTATTTCTAATTCTACTTTCTAAATTAGCTTTTTTAGCATTTCCAGAAGGCAATTTATTTACTGCTGCTCTTAAAGCCTCATTATAAATGGAATCCATTTCTTGAAGTTGATTAGGTGCAGGTAAAATATTATTTCCAGTGTTATTGATGGCATTTAATCTTGAAACATAGTTAGCAATTTCTTCTTGAGTTAAAACAGATAATGCATTAATTCTAGTAACTAATGGATTTCTTTTTGTTGCTAAAGTTTGCAATATAAGTTCATTAATAGAGAAGTCATTTGTTATTTCAGGCTGCGTTTTATCAACTCTTACTAATAATCCGTGGTTTCTTCCGAATTGACTAGAGATAAGATTATAGTAACCACTTAATTCTGATTGTCAACTAGCAGGAAGAATTTGATTTACTCTTTCAGCAGTAGTTGCTCTATTTAAAGCATTTCTTATTGCACTTCTTGATGCATTACCGTCACGATTTCTTCTATATGATAAAGAATTTACTGCATCTCTTTTTCCCGACATTGCTATCTTTAAAGCATTAATTTGCTCTTCTTTTGTATTTAAAGAGTCAAAGCTATTAAGACTCTCTACTTCAGAAATAAGGGTATTAATTGCTGGGGCATTATTATCCGGGAATTGAATGCTTCTAATAAGTTGTTTTAAAGTTTCTTTCTTTGTTTCTATAGAAGCTGAGTTTAAAGCTCTATCTTTAATTCCTTGTAATTTATCAATCTCATTACTTTGCGAATTGTTATTTAACTCAGCTTGTAATTGTGTTTTTAAGGAACTATTTTGCATTGCTTCAACTGCTTGTGTAGCTTCAGAACGTTTGGTATCTAGGTTTCTCTTTTCAGTAACTACTTCTTGTTTTATAGCTTCAATAGCAGTTGAATTAGGGTTATTTGAAATTCTACTTTCAATATCAATTCTCTTTGCATTTCCCTCTGGTAACTTGTGAGCAAGAGCTCTTAAAGAATCTAAAAATATAGAATCAATTTCTTGTAATTTATCTGGTGCAGGTAATCTGTTAGGACCAATATTAGAAATAGCATTAATTCTACCAATGAACTCAGCTTTTTCACTATTTTCAAGTAAAGGAACTCCGTTTACTTTATCTCTAAAGTTAACTTTTTTAGTTTCTAATATTTGATGTTCAAGTTGTGAAATTGAATAATCATCATTTCTATCCGGTCTTGTTTGATCTAATCTTGCAAAAAGACCATGATTTGCGTCTCAATGAGTTGTTATTAAATTGCTATATGCTATTAAATCGTTTGGCCATGATTCAGGTAATACTTGATTTACTCTTTCGGCAGTAGTTGCTTCATTTAACAATCTTATAATTGTTTGTTTTGCTGCATTACCATTATCATTATTTCTATATGATAAATTATTAGCAATTTCTGCTTTATTACTCATGGCTTGTGATAAAGCTTGTATTTCTATTTCTTTGTTATTTAAATCTTGAATACTTGTTAAATTATCAATCGAAGTTTTTAAAGTTGCTTTAGCTTGTGCTGTTTCACTTGGATAAGCAATTCTATCAACAAGGTTTTTCAAGTTAACTTTCTTATCTTGGATTGCTTTTTCATTATTAGCTCTATTTTTTATTTCTTCAAGTTTTGTAACTTCATTTGTTAAAGAAATATTATCTAAATCTCTTAGTAATTCTGTTTTTACATTGCCATCTTCTAATCTTTCGATTGAAGCCCTTGCTAAATTTCTAGCTTGATCTAAAGCAGTTTTTTCTGTAATTAACTCTGCTTTAATAGCTTCTATTTCTGTATTATTAGAATTATTTGTTAATCTACTATTTAATTCGTTTCTCTTGTTATTTCCTTCAGGTAATTTTTCGATTGTGGCTCTAACTGCTTCGATATAAATATGATCAATTGATTGTAATTTTACACCTGAAGGTAATGGATTTACATCATCAATAGTTACTCCATTAACTCTTTCAGTAAAGTTTGCTCTTTCAGAACTTGTAAGTAATGTTAATCCCTCTAGTTTTGAATTAATTTGTACTTGTTTTGTTGCTAAAATTTGATTATTTAATTCATGGACTGTAAAGTTTTCGAATGTAATAGGTCTTGTTTTATCTAATCTATATAATAGACCACTAGACGCTCCAAAGTGACCAACAATTAAGTTTTTATATAGTGTTAAAGTACTTGCTCATGTAGAAGGTAAAATAACCCCTACTCTTGAAGCATCAGTTACATTATTTAACTCATTTCTAATTGCTGTTTTAGATGCATTACCTTCAGAGTTTGATCTGTAAATTAATGAGTCAAGAAGAGCTCTTTTCCCGTCCATAGCTCTTTTTAATGCATTAATTTGTTCCTCTTTTTGATCAAGTTCATCAGTTGTGCTTAATCTATCTATTTCATTATTTAATGTAGTAATAGCAGGTGCATTTCTATTAGGGTAATCAATTGTTGCTACAAGAGCTTTTAGGACATTTTTTCTATCATTTAAAGTTCTATTGTTTTGAGCTCTAACTTTAATACTTTCTAATTTAGAAACCTCATTACTTTGCTCTTCATTTGCTAATTCAGAAAGCAATCCTGATTTAACAGAACTCTCTGCTAGTAAATTAACAGCAGCTTCAGCTTCTCTTCTCTTTGAATCTAGCTGACTTTTCTCACTATCAATTTCATTCTTAATCTCTTGTAACCCTGAATATTGTGTGGCAGAGTTAAGTCTTTGTTCTAATTGAGTTCTCTTATTATTTCCTCTTGGTAACTTGCTTAATGAACTTCTTATTGCATTAATGTATATATTGTCTATATCATTTAATTTATTTGGATTTGGCAATAAGTTTTGACCAGTATTAGATACGTTTTCTATATTAGAAATGAAATTTCTTCTTTCTAAATCTGTTAGTAAGTTTAATTGATTTAGTTTTTGTGTAACTTCATTCTTTTTAGAAGTTAATATATCATTATCGAAAGTTTGAGCACTATTTTCTCTTTCGCCAGTAGGATATATTTGATTTAGTTTTTGTAATAGGGAATCTTTTGTTTCTATGTGTGAGTTAATTAAAGTTCTATATTGATTTAATTTAGAAGCTCAATTCTCAGGTAAAATTTGGTTTATAGATTCGATGTTTGTAGTTGAATCTAAGGCAGATTTAATTCTGTTAATAGCTATAACATTATTTCCGCCTGGATAATTTAAACTACTTGCTTCAGTTATTTTAGATTCTAAGTGTGATTTAAAAGCTATAATAGTATTTTTCTTATTTTCAACATCGCTAATAGTTCTTAATTCTTGAACTTCTTGCTTAAGTGTGTTTTTAGAATTTAAAGAAGTTGAATTGTTGTTTGGATAGCTAATTGTATCAATGATTCTTTTAACTTCTTCTTTTTTACCTTGGATATTGGCTTCTTCTTTTATTCTATTGATTGTTTCTTCGTTTTGCGCTTGATTAATTCTAGATCTAAAGCTATTTAAATCTGAATTTTCTAGGCTTAACGTTACTAAGTAATCTATAGTTCTTGCTTTTATAATTTCAAAATTAATTGCATCAAAATCATCAATATTATCTACTTGATCTAATAAATTATTTGCATTACTTAAAGCTTGTTGATCGTTTATATTAGAAATAGAAGCAACAACTTCAGCAATTCTTTGTTTAATTCTCTCATTTTCTAATCTTTTTGAATTTATCTGATTTAAGTTTAAACTTGCATCAATAGCTTGTTTAAGGGTGTTTCTGGCTGTAGAAGAATTGCTTTCTGAAGGATAACCAATTGAATCAACATGCACTTTTGCGTTTTCTTTTTGCGCCTTAAGTATAACAGCATCTAAATTAGCAATTTTTGCATTAAAATCATTGATTGGTTGAGTTTTACGTGACTCAGGAATTGTTTCGGCTTCTGCTTTTAATGATGTTTTTTGATCGCCTGATAATAAATCTAATCTATCAATAATCGGATTTAATGTGCCTTGTCTTTTGGTTTCGTAAAGATTTCACATTAAAATATTTTCATCTTCAGAATTAATGCTCGAAAGATTATTTATTCTAGTTTTAAGCCCGTATTCTCTTGGTTCACTAGGGAATGGATTTAATGGGGTATTTAAAATATCTTTATAATTTTGAATTCTGCTTGAAAGCTCTGTCAAGTTTAAATTTTCAATTTGATCTTGAGAAATTACGCCATTTAATCTGTTGCGAAGGGAAGTTGCTCCTGCAGCACTTCTTCCATCAGGGTATGGTAATTGATTAATTTGTTGCAAGGCAGCTTCAACGGAGGTTTTTAATTCTCTAATTTCTCTTAGTTTATTTTCTAATTCAGGGAGGTTATTTATCCCTTGCACAGAGTTTGTTAAATTAGTTTTTGCGCTAGCTGTAGAGTTTGGATATCCTATTGAAGTAATAATTGATTTTATTTCTTCTTTTTTATTTTGAATATTGGCTTCATTTTTTATAGATTCAAAACCTGATTCATCTGAAGCATTAATTCTATCAATGAAACCATTTCTTTGCGAAGTTGATAAATAAGTTAAGGTGCTTAAAAATTCAATAACTTTTTCTCTTTTAGCTCTAAGTATTAGTGAATTTGCATTAGTTTCTGATGTTTCTGATGCTATCAATTCTCTTAATCTAACTTTAACATTATTAGAATTTGATAACTTATTAATTTCAGCAATAGCTTTACCAACAGCGGCTGATAAATTTTGATTATTTTGTTTTAATACATTTAACTCATTAACATCTGAAGCATTATCGATTTGATTTTTCAATATAGAAACAGATGTATTTTTATTTTGCTGTTCGGTTGGTGTTTCGTTCGGAAAAGGTATATTATCAACTATATTCTTTGCTTCATTCTTAGCTTGATCCAATGAAAATAGTTTTAAAACAACATCTTCCTTAATTCTTTCAATAGTTTCTTCGTTTTGAGCAGATTCAAGATTTCTTTGGATTTCAGATTTTTCACTATTTCCGTTAGGTAGTTTGTTTAAAAATATGTTAACAATACCCTTGCGAATTTTTAACCTTAATAGATCTGCAGACTCTTTATTTTGAACAAAATTTAATTCTCTTAAATAACCACTTGCTATATTAGGATCATAATCAGTTGTTGATACATAATCATCATATGCTCTTTTTGTTAGTAGATATGAATCTTTAAATTCATTAACTTTTGTCTTTAATTCATTAATTTTATCAATATCAGCAGCTTGATTAATTAATGAATTCATTTCGCTTCTATTTGTTGATTCACCAAAAGAATCCAACGCTACTCTTGTTAAACGAATAATGCTTAAATATTGGTCTAAATCATTAGATACTTGATTAATAATGCTTGGTGTATCACTGCTCAATACTCTTGATGTAAAAGAGTTAATAGCTACTTGCGGTATTTCTGTTTTATCTTTTTTGCTAAACTCAATCATAGCCCTATATAATGGCATTTTTTGTAAGATATTTCTAATACCTTCGGCGGTAGTTTGGGTTTTTAACTCTCTTAAAAGCTCCGCATAACTCTTAAACTTATTTGATTCAGTTAAAATATAATTTTTATTATTATCAATAAATTCATTTAGATCAGATTGATTTCATCAAGTTTGTATTTCATTGAAAATTGGTAAAACTTTTTCTTTAATAACATTTACTTCGTTCGCATTTGAAGCGCCACTTAATTCTTGGGCAATTCCTTTTATTAATAAAGTATTATTAGGGTTTTCTGTAAATTTTTGTTTAGTAAAATCAAATGCAACTTGTATATTTTTTATTAATTCCAATAAGGTTCTTAAAGAAGCCTCTGAATCAGTGTTATTTGCTTTTTGAATTAATGAGTTTCTTAAGGATCTAATGCTTGAATTTACTTCATCAGCATCAGAGCTATTATTTTCAATATCAGTAAGTAATTTTATTTGTTCTAAAACTTCTAAATACTTATCTATTTCTGACTCTACACCTTGTAATTCTGTATGATTTGCAAGTGATAAAAGATTTTTAAAATAATTCTTTTTGTTATTATCAACAATTTGATTAAGTTTAGTGTTGATAGCATTAATTTTTTCTTTTATCGAATTTAATCTTCCTTCTAATTGGGCAAATCCGTTTAATGAAGAAATTGAATTAACCAAAGCTTGTTTAATTTCTGATTTTGACTGAGAAACGTTGTTTGCTAAATTGCTGTCTTCAGGGTATGAAAACGAGTCTATAAGGGTATTAAAGTTAACCTTATTTGTGTCAATTAAAACATTATCTATCGCAACTAAATAATCATCATTAAGCAGTACCCCATCATGATTATTACCAATTTGATTTACTTGATTAGTAAATCTTTCCTTATCTTCAGGAGATAAAGTTTTTAAATTCTTAATTACATTATTAATTATTAATTTTTTTGCTTTAAGAATTTCATTATTTAGTTGATTTACTGAGTAATTATTCTCTTTTGTTGGGTGTGTTAAATCTAATTTAGCAAATAAATCACTTGTATTAGGGAAGTGTGATGAAATAATTCTTTTATATGTATTAATTTGATTAGATCATGATGAAGGTAAAATGCGATTTAAGTCACTTTCATTTTCGGCTGTATTAAATAGGTTTTTAAGTTCTCTTTTTGCCGTTGCATTAGTTTCATGATAAGGTAAGGAATCTACCTCATTAATTTTAGCACTCATTAAGTTCTTAAAGCTTGTTAACTCATTTTGCTTATTATTTAGTTCATCAGAAGACAAGTTGTCAATTTCTGATTTTATTTTTGAAATAACATTCGAAGCATCGATCAAGTCTTTATTTGGATATGGAATTAAATCTACTAATCTTTTAACTTTTTCTCTTTCATTTTGTAAATTAGCATTTAACTTAATTCTTTCAATTTCTGAATTATTATTGCTTGAATTTATGTTTTGTGAAAAATCATTAACCTGTTCACTTGTTAAATAAGTTAGCGAAGTTAAATAATCCACAGCACGAGCTTTTTGGATTTCTAATTCGATATTATTAAAATCATCTATATGGTCAATATTGTTTAAAATATTTCTTAATCTTCTTAGCGCATTATCATTATGAATATCACGTATGCTATTCACAACTGAATGCATTCTTTCTTTAATTCTCTGATTTTCAGTTTTCTTAGAATTGATTTCAGTGATATCTCTTGCATTATCTATAGCTTGCTTTAATGAATTTCTTGCTTGAGCAGATTCGTTTGTTGATGGATACTCTATTGAATCAATATGAGCTTTTGCATTTTCTTTTTGCGCCTTGAGTATAATAGTATCTAGCTTTGCAATTTCTACATCAAAATTATCAAAGTTTTGTTCTTTTAATTCATCTCTTATTGAGATTACTTCATTTTTTAATGATGCTTTTTGTGTTGGATTTAATGAATCCAATCTATCAATTAGGGGCACAAAGGTATGTCTTCTTTTTGTTTCATATAAGTTTCACTTTAGAACATTTTCATCAACTGAATTAATGCTCGAAAGATTATTAATTCTTGTTTTAAGTCCGTATTCTCTTGAATCAGAAGGGAATGGATTTAAGTTGGTATTTAAAATATCTTTATATTTTTGAATTCTTTCGCTCAAGCCCGCTGGAACAAGATTCTCTATAGCAGTTTTATCCGTTAAAGAGTTTAATCTATTTTTGAGTTGACTAGCACCATTTGCATTTTGACCAGAAGGATAAGGTATTGAGTTAATTTGTCTTAATGAATTTTGAATTGCGATTTTAAGTAACTTGATCTCATTTAGCTTATTAGTAATTGCTTGATCATCTGATACCGAACTAATAGAAGATAGCAAACTAGCTTTTGCAGGCGCTGCTGTATTTGGGTATGGTAAATTATTTATCGCAGTTTCTAAGTCTTCTATTTTAGCTCTTTTTAATAATTGAGTTAACTCTTCAAAAGATTTATTATTAAGTTGACTTATATAATTATCTTTTCTAGATCTTGATAAAAATTCTAAGTTATTTATTTCTGTAAGAATTCTACCTTTTTCTTCATTAACCTTAGAATCAATTAATGAGTTTAAATCTCTAAAATTTTGATCAGTAAAAGCATTATTTAATTGGACATTTAAAAGATTTTGATTTTCTGATGATAATTTATTAATTCTTGAAATGGCATTAAGTATCTCATTATTTATGCTTGTAATTTTTGAATCCATTTCGGCTATATTGACATCACTAGTTATTAAAGCTTTAATATCATTTATAGCTTGAGCATTGCTACCTTGTGGGTAAGGAAGTTGATCAACTCTACTTCTTAATCTTTGTAATTCGCTATTTCTAAATTCCTCAATTGATTTATTTCTTGCATTTTCAATATTTCTTCTTAATATTTCAAATTCTTCGTTTGTATCGGCTCTATTTAATTCATCCTTAAGAACTTGTTTTCTTCTATTATTTTCTTCTGTAGAAACATTGCTATTTATTGAATCAATTGAATTTAATGCTTCTGAAATTTTGTTTGGAAGGCTAGATAAATCTCTTCTAAATGTTTCTAAGCTTGCATTAGAATCAATTCTTTCTATTCTTCTAAATAAATCAGTAACTGCTACAACATCCTCAGATTCATTTTTCCCTGGATATAATAAATTTTTTGATTCTTTTTTAAGCTTTTCTTTTTCAATCTCAATTTTAATTAGCTCAATATCATCAATAGAAGTTTTTGAACTCAATATATTAAATAATTTTAATTTGGAACTTTCTAAATTGATAACATCATTTGATGATAAATTATTAATTAAATCTCTAACTTCGTTTAATTTAGATTTTAATGAATTAAGTTTTGTTTCTTTTAAAGATAAGTCAGATTCATTAGTATTTTCTATATTAGATGAAATAATTTCAAGTGATGAATCTATTTTTTGATTAATCTCAGAAGATAATGCAACATCTGAATTATAATAATCAGATTTAACAATTATTTTTCTTAATTTGTCTTTTTTGTCAGCTAGTTTTGAAGCAGATATTATTTGTTCAATTCTTGAAAAGTTTTCTGAATCAATTATTTGATTTTTAAAATTAGTTTTCTTTGCTTCTGCTAAATCTAATAAGTTATCAACTGCTTGCTTAGCTTCAACTTTGTCTTTCTCTAATGCTGCATTTACTTTTGTTATTAAATCGCTAAATTCTTGAGCGGTATATGCATTTCTTAGCTCATTATACAAATTAATAGAATTTGAATTTGTGCTTCCATCACTAAAATTAAGTTTGTTTTTGCTTGAAACTTTTAATAATTCTGTTTTAGCATTAGCTATAGAATCTTTTATTCTTTGCAAATCATTTATAACAATATCCATTTGTTGTTCAGAATTATTTGCATAAATCTCTTTAATTCTAGTTATTGCTGGGGCATCATTATCACCTGTTACTTCATTACCGTTTGAATCCGGATAATCCAAAGCATTAACTTGTGCATCTAATTTAGACTTTTTATCAGCTAATCTTTGTTCTTCAAGAGCTCTTTCTAATAAAGAATTTAGATTTTCAAACTCTTCGTTTGTATCTGCTGAATTTACTAATCTAGTTAATTCTGCTGAAGGATTTAAAATTTCATCATACTTAGAGTTTAGTGTTAAAATTCTAGAATTAATTCGTGAAATTTCATTACTAAAACTCTCTATTTTATCTAGCGTATCAATTGCATTATCGCCTGTAGCATTAATTCTTTGAATAATATCTTGTATCCCTTGGGCAGTTACCCCCATTTTGTAACTAATAGTTTTAGACTTTAATTCCAAAGCTTTCTTTTGGTCGTTGAAACGTGCTTTTTCAACAATATCTTGTATTTTAGAGAATGTATTAGTTTTTGGATCATCAATTTTATTAATTTCTACTTGTTTTGCAGATGTATCAAGGCTAGTTAAATTTCTAATTATATTCTTAGCAGATTCTTTTTCAGAGTTTTTAGCAGAAGATATTGCGTTAAATAGATTATCAAACTCAATATTTGAATTAATTGAATTATTAGATATTAGGTTTGTTCTATTTAATTGTTCATTCAACAGATTTTGGTTTTCAGGTGAAAGTTTTATTATTTCGTTAATAGCAAAATTGACTTTATCTTCTAAAGCATAATATGTGTTTTTAATTTCATTTACAAGTCTAAGCTTTTCATCATTCTCTAATGATTCATTACTCTTGATTTGATCAATTCTTTCAATAATTTCTAAAATTGCAGGAACATTTGAGCCACCTGGATAAGGAATCCTAAAACCAAGAAGTCTTATTTGCTCTATATCATTAGCATCCTCAATAGCTTTTGCTTTTTTGGCATCATCAATAATTTCGTCTATACGAATTCTTGCATCACTTTCATTGTTAATAACGTTTTCTAGCCTTATTAATAATGCGTTTTTATTGTCTTCATTTCTTAATAAGTTAATTAACTCTAAAGCTTTTACTTTTTTGTCAAGAATATTTAATATTGCCACATTTGGAGAATCATTAATTTCGTTTATTAAATTAACATAACCTTCTCCGTTGGTTTTTATGTTTTCGTAAGAACTTATGATTTCGTTTTTTCTATTGTTATACAATAAAATTGCCCTATTAGAAATTTCTAATAGTTGGTCTTCTGCTAAGTCTGGAAGATTTGCGCTATTTACTAATTCGTCAAAAGATTCATGTCCAAATGCAATTTTAATGTCAATTAGAACTTTTTCTTTAAGGTTTTTTAAATATAAAAGAATTGAATCTTCAATTTCACTTAATTGGTTATCTTCTAATTCGCTCTCTAACATTTGGGTAAATTTGTTTTTGTCTAAGTTAGAATCTGAAAGTTTAGCAATTAGATTTTTAATTTTTTCTATTCATTCATTTCTTTCGATGTTGTTTTGTTCCATTGCTTGCGATTTAATTTCTAAAATAGTTTTTTGAGATCTAGCATTTTTTAATTTTTCGCTCAGCTCATTTTTTATTAAGTTATCCTTGATTCTTTGTATTTTTTGATTAACATCATTTTTTAAGTCTTCAATTATCTTCTTAACACTATTAACAATTAAATTTCATTCATTATCACTTGATTTAGGATCGTTTAAAATAGAAATATAGTTATCTTTAGTTTCTCCATCAAGCAATAAACCTACCGCTTCTTCCGCTTCTTCTCTTAATTTACTTTGCTTAAATGTATCTTTAAGTTTTGTTATTTCTTCGTTTATTGTTATTTCAGCAAAAATAAATGAAGAAAAGTTATTTATATCATTTAGTGTCTTGATGAAGTTTTCTTTTTGTTTATCGTTAATAAAACCTCTTCTTTGAGACTCTATAATCTTAAGGGTAAGAGCTTCTTTTTTAAGATTAATTAAAAGGGAAGAATCTAATGATACTAATTCACTATCTATTTTATTTTTAAATTCGATAAGATCATCTGCAGAATATTTAGTATATAAATTAAAATCCAAGTTTTTCAACTTGTTCCGGTTTTTTAAAGCATTTAATAGTCAAGATATTTCAATTTTTTCCAAATTGTAATCTAAGTTCTTTATAACTGAAATTAATTTCTTAGTATTGGATAAAATGTTTTCTCTCTGTAAATAATTTTCGGCTTTCTTTAATTCTTCAGATAAAGTATATTTGGTTAGTTCAATTGATACTTTATTTAATTCACTAACTATTAACTCAGTTTCGCTTAAAAGTAAAGATTTTAAATGATTGCTTAATTCAATCAATGAGTGCCAATTGTTATTTGAATAATGTTGAAAACTAGGCTCATCTAATTTTTCTTGAGCCTGATTTCTTTCTGTATCATTCATAATCAATTTACTTAGTTTTTTAGTTTCTTCTAAAAGTAAATTATAGTCATGTTTGTTTTTCTTTGATTTATTATTTAGCAAAATACCAGTAGTTGTCCCAGTACCTATAGAACCCAAAATACTAGCTACAATAATTCCTGCAATAATCTTCTTTTTAATCATGTTTTTTCTTCCTTATTTAATAAATAAATATATTATATATTTATTTCTAGAAAGTAGAAATATCGCAAAAACTAATGTTTTTGCGTAAAAAAACTTACTTTTATTCCGTAAAGCATAATTCTTTTAAGGCTTAAAAAAATACTTTTAACCCGTGTATATAATGTTAAATTATAAAAAAAGAATACGTTATTATAATTCGTTTTGTATAATTAAAATAAGTACTAAGGAATAAAAGATGAAAATTAGAAGGATATTAAAAACTGTTTTCAGCTTATTGCCAATAATTGCACCAATAAATTTTATTTCCACAATTACAGCTAATAATGAGAACAACTCTGACGTTTTAAAAAATAAATTAAATGAATTATTGAAAAATAATTTAGCAAAAGAATCAATAGGATCAAATTATAGTTTTAAATGAATAAACGGAATTGATTCGGTCAATTTTAATGGACTAAAGGTATATAAAACAGAATTGGAGGATAATTCAATTTCTGGATATTTATACCTTGAATCAAACGGCCAAGAAAAATGGTTCGATGCAAATAAAAATAAAAACGATATAGATCAATGACTATGTACTGCAGCTGTAGTATCAAATAGTTTGAATTGATTTGTTCAACAAAATAAATCAAATATTGAAAGTTTTTATAATGAAGATTTTAATAAAAATTCCGGAAAAAATATAACTAAATTATTCAAGTATAATTACGAAAATGGAGATAGTGGATTTTTTGAATATTTTCAAAATATCCTAGGAAAAAGAAGCTCTAATTATGACATATTAATTGATACAATGATTAACGGATATTCTTATCCGTATAATGAATATAAAGAAATTCCTGACAAAAAAGGTGGGTTCTTTAGGGATGTTTTCGAAAGAAACAGATTAACATCAAAAAGCGGATTTGGATTTCTAAGTGTTAAAGCATTGGATAATTATATTTCTAATGCAATTGATAGAAATAGCTCACTTGCATTGTCTTATAAAATAAATAATAATTTTGGACATATAGTTTCGTTATGAGGTGTCGATTACAAAAATGGAGTTTTAGACGCTGTTTACATTACTGATTCTGACGATAAATTAACACATGAAAAACCTACTTTAAAAAGATATCCAGTAAGGTTAATAAATGGTAAAATGCACATTTCCACCAATTACGGAAGTGACGGTCAGCAACTAAATGGAGCAGAAATTTACTGAGTTCATGAATTATCAAATGGTAAAAATTATTTTAATGATTATTTCAAAAATTTAGATAATAATAGAGAAAAATTCGTTCAAAAATATTCTCAAATGACAATGGAATTTAATAATAAAATTAATAATGATATTGAAAAATTCGAGAAAAAAGTCGATGAAATAAAGAATAATCCGTTTTTCTCTAGTTTAGAGCCTGAATTTGTTGAAAGACCTAATGATATTGAAAAATTTATAAAACTCATGAATGATCTAAAAGGGTATGCTTTTGAACCTTATGAATATAGTATATATACAAGTAAAATAAATGCAATTATACTAAAGTACGAAAATTTCTTTTCAACAAGTAAATCTCATTTAAATTGATTAAATGAATCATATAAAAACTTAATGACATTTTTAGAAAATATTTCTGTTTCTGAAGATGGTAACGATATACCAAAATCAAAAACATGAATACATAAAAAAGACAAAGAATTACTAGACAGTTTTAAAGAAAATGTATTTTTAAGTTTAAATGAATTGAAAACAATGAATTTTCAAACAAGCTTAAGTGGATACGAAAATAAAATAAGAAATTTTGAATTTGAGTTTGAAAATAATTTGAGAAGCAAAATATATTACGGATTCCAAGAAGATTTCAAAGAACAATACTTAAAAGAAGTTGATTCTATATGAAAGAATTTTTTATCCTACACTTTTATTTTTGATAAGTTTTTTGAAAACGAAGCAAACGATATTTATCAAACTTACTCAAAAAAGAAAAAAGATTTTGTTACAAAAGAAGAATATGAAAAATACATAGAACAGTATATATTAGAGCTCAAAAAAATGCTTTTATCATCCATTTATAGTGAAGCTCAAATTAAAATAAAAAGCTTAAAATATGAAAGTAATAAAACAGAATTTAATAATGAATATAATGATTTAATAAAATATATTAATGAAAACTTCGAAAATAATAAAGATGAAACTAAACATAAAGTGAAGGACTTTAGAAATAAATTTCAAATTCTTAAAAACAATGAAATAAATTTGGAAAACTTTAAAGATAATCAAATTAATATTTTAAGAAAGTATTTAAATTCAGTTTTCTATGAATATAAATCTGTAGATAGAAGAAATATCTTTTTAGCATTTAAAAATTGCGCCAATAAAATAGATTATCTTGAATCTAAAAGCGAAGTACAAAGAGAAATAGAAGAATTTAGTAAATACTTAAATAAAAAGAAACTATCAAAAATTAATCTAAGTATTTTTACAAAAATGTTTATCACTCTTTTATCCTTATTAACATCTTTATTAATATGTTTATTTGCAATTTATTTACGAAAATTAAAATAATTAAAGTTTTAATAGCCAAATAAAATTACTAAAAAGTAGACCACGAAAAATCATCCGGGGGTAGCGTAGATAATTTTGTGTAAATCTCCAAATAACAAATATTTATAATAAAATATTTAATATTAGGAGATTTTTTAATTTATGAAAAAAAGTGAAAATTCTTTAATGAGTTCTAAAGAACTTTATGAAAAATTTAAGCCAACTACAATAGAAGAAGTTTATGAAATAGTCAAAAATAATACTAAGAATCTTATTCAGCCGATTCTTTAAGAAAAAATGAAGAAACACCTAGGTTATGATAGATATGAACATGAAAATAAAATTAAGAATAATTATAGAAATGGTTCATATAAAAAATCAGTTAAATCTAGTTTTGGAAATGTTGAATTAGAAATCCCAAGATATAGAAATTCTGAGTTCGAACCTCATATTATTCCAAAATATCAGTATGATATTTCTAAAATAGAGAGCCAAATTATAAACTTATATTCAAAAGGTGTATCAACAAGAGATATATCTGATACCTTACATGAAATCTATGGAGTTGATGTTGATCCAAGTTTTGTTAGCAGAGTTACCGACAAAATAATACCACAAATAGTTGAGTGACAAAATAGACAGCTAGAAAGAACTTATGCAATGATATTTATTGACGGAATCAGATTTAAGGTTAAAGAAGAAAATAGGCTTGTAGAAAAGTCAGTTTATATTGTTATGGGTTATTCAATTGATGGTTATAAAAATGTTTTAGGGTTTGGATAGGTAAATCAGAAAGCGCAAAGTACTGAATGCAAGTGTTTAATGATATAAAATTAAGGAGTGTTCAGGAAATATATTTAATGTCTTATAAATACTCTTCTCCTTTTAAATATTTGAAAAAAATCATCCGGAAGTATCCGAATGATTTTTCATAGTCTAATTTGTTTCTTTTTTAATATAAAACCCAAAAACTGCTACTTTATTTTCGTTTTGATTAACAAAGTAATCTTCACTTAAATCATTAGATGTTACAACATCATCTTTTATATTTGTTCCATTATTATAAGCAGTTGTTAAATTTAATGAATTTAAATTATTTCTTTCGTTTTCATTTAAAGCATACTCTTTCGCACCTGCAACGAATACTGTAACATTATTGCTTCCCACTTGTCTATATAAAACAATACGTAAGATTATTGCTTTTGTTTCATCATCCGAAACCGCTGCGGTAAAAAATACATGTTTATGAGTTGCATTACTTTTTCTCGATGCAAAAAAGTCAGTTTTAAATGATCACTTATATCTCATTTCTCCATTCGCAAGTCTTGGGGAACCAATTAAAAGTCTTTTTTCTCTTGTTTTAAGAATTTCAAAAGCTTCATCCGAGTTAGGGTTCATATTTAAAAACTCTCTTGCATTAAATGAAACTCTTCAATTATTTTGGCCAGTGTCTGGGTTTGGATAATAAAATACATCACCATCATTGACAACTCCGGGTCTTCCTGAGACATTATATATACCCATTGTTGCGCTCTTTATAGAATTATTTGCAAAAAATGTTTGACCACCAGAAATATCTCCATTTATTCCAGTTAGAACTTTATACTCAATTTCGCCCTTTGATATAGTAACTTTATACTCTGTACCATATTGAAGATATTGAGTTAAGTCTTTTTCAAAATAATTTGAATTTTCTTTTGTTATTTCAAAAGTTTCAATTATAGGCTCAAAAGTTGGTTTTTCAGGTGTTGGGAAATAAATAGGGTATTCAACTTTTAATTGATAAGTTCCTATTGGCGCATTAATAAGTTTAATTTTTCTTGTTGTACTTTCTTCGCCTGAAACTGATTCTAATTCTGTAATTGGTTGAGTATCTTGAGGATTAGTAAAAGTATTGGTTGAATTACTATTAGCTATAAAACTCTTATCTTTAGTAACGAAACCAATTCCCGCAATTGCGGTACCATTAGAATTTAAATTCATGTATTTGTGAACTGAGTGTTTTGAAGCAAGTGTTATGAATTGGTCTCAAGTTATTGATTTAATATTTTGATTTGAATTTATGTCTAAATAATAAACAAAATCATCTAATTGACCAAGAACGGCACCGTCTCCGTTTTCGGCATCACTTAAAGTAATCCTTAACCCCTTCAATTGGTTACCATCTTTCCAAATTAATCTTTTTGCAAGAGGGAATTCAGTTAAATATTTTTCACTGTATGCATTAAATTCATCTTCAAACATAATAATGTCCTCACTATTTAATGAAATTCAATTTTTATTACTTACATCTGAACCATCAAATTTTATTTTTCCATTTTCTTTAAGTAATCTAAAAAATGTTTCTCTTAAATTTGGACCATATTCAATACCGGGTGTATAAATATTTTTGTCATTTTTTGCAAAATCACTATGCGGATAAATAGAAGCGTTGATTAAGAAATTACCGGTGAATGGTAATAATTTTCCGTTTTCAGAAATGTACTTATTATATGCGACATCATAATTCTCATCTAAATTACCATATTTTATCTTTTGTTTAGCGTTATTTAATTTGATAAATGAACCTGTTGTACTATTACCTTTAGAAACAGTAAATTTATTTGTGGCAATTTTTGCTGACTCTAAATTATATCTAAATATTTGTGGTACACTAAAGTCTCTAGGACTACGTTTTGCTGTAGATGCTTTAAATTTAAATCCTGATAAGTTTATATATCTACCAGGTATATCACCGTTACCTTGGTTTACTACACCACTTGTTGCTCCATAAACTAAATCATCTGTTAAATCACTTCAAGAATAATTTGATACAACTACACGTTTATCAACAACTTCTGGTTTCACTTTTGCTTCTATAATTTTTACTTGAATTGTATTACCTAGAAGTTGCAACATAAATTTAATACCCTTAACCTTGGCATTTTCACTTCCTACAGGTTGATTAGCTGTATCAACGAAAATGTATTCATAAACTAAATTACCATTTTCTTCTTTATAATATCTATGATTGCTTCCTTCTGAAATTAATTTATGTCATCCATATGCAGGACCTGCAGAGACTTGAGTACCAAAAATAGCAATTTCTATTAATGATTCTTTAACCTTATCTTTTCAATTTTTATGGTTTGCATAAATTTCTTGTAAAGTAGTTATAGTGTATCAACTATTTAAATCATAGTTTCCGAAAGTTCTGACATTTGTTGTAACTGTTTGATCACCGGCACTAGTGTATTTAGGACCTACTTCAAATTCTTTGGTATCTATAATTCTATCCACAGAATTATCTTCATTAAGTAAGTAAACATCATATTTATATTCTTTTTTAAATTCTAAATCTTCAATATCTCACAAGAATTCATCATTTTCATTTGTTAAAACTGTATTAATACTTTCCAATATCTTAGTAGAATTTTTTTCTTTGTATTCAATTCTTATTTTTCTTCCAACAAAATCTTCAAGATTAGTTAACTTAATTCTTCTATGTGGTTCATCAATTTTAATCATTCTAGCTTCAATTGTTGAAGTAGTTTTTGTTAAGAATTTTCCATTAGCTATTTTATCTTGAGAACCTGCAGGAGATAATGAAAATTCATACTCAGTTTCAGGAGATAAATTATTTACCTCAAAAATTACTTTTCCATCAACTATTGAATAATCAAATAAAATATCATAAATATTTGACTTATCAACTTTTTTAAAGTTTAATGAAAGTTGATTTGGGCCAGTAATATTATTAATATCTTCGAATATTATTCTTGAAGAATTTGTTGTAGATTCTACCTTAAATTTAGTATTTCAAGTAGTAAAGTTACCTGATAATAATGGTAAAGTTGTATTTAGTTCAACTACCGGCTCTTCAACTACTGATGAGGCTTGAATAATATTAGATTTAATTGTACCCTTAACTAATCTATAGTAATATTGAGTACCTGGTTTTAGATCTTGAAGTTTAATACTTAGAAGATTAACTTCATTTTCTGAAAGAGAAACAGAAAATTCTTTATATTCACCTTCAACAAAATTAGGATCTTCAGAATACTGCATTCTAATTACGTCAAGTACCATTTTATTTTCATCTGCACCTTGACCTTTCTTAGCTATACTATAAGACCCTTCTCTTAATTCGTAAGATGGATTTATTAATTTAATAATTGCAAAATCATTACCTATAACAGTTTCTTCACTTTGGGACTTATTGGTTTTGAATATATCATCATAGCCTAATAAAACATCATTATTTGCTATATTAACTAATTTATAATTATAAGTAGTATTTGGCACTAATCCTTCCAATAAAGTAAATACAAAGTTGCCTTCAAAAGATTGTAAATTAGTACTTTCATTAATTGTTATCTCATTTGAAGATAAATTATATGACTTGTCAGTACTGTAAATGATTTTATATGTTCCATTCGGAATTAAGTTCTGTGAACCTTTTAATTCTGAAAGTGTGTAACGCATAATTGTGTCACCAGATGTTGTTATTTTTAGTTTTGGATTGTTAGCTGTTTTTACATTTTCTCTTGTGAGAACTATATTATTGTCCTTGCCTAAAAATGCAAAATTATAAAAAGTATTTAATTCTAAGTTATCAAAAGAAATTTGCCCGGTTTGATCAGCATCATTCACTAATACATTACCAGCACTAATTCAATTAGAAGGGTTTGATGACGCTAGTGGATCATTGCTCTTTATGTAGAAAGCTTTTAAAATTTGAGGACTTTCATTTGTTGAAATATATTCTGATAAACTAGTTAATTTATATTCGACTTTCCCTACCACTTTTTTAGCATCTTTATCGCTTATTTTTGAAATATTTGTTGTTTCTGAATCATTAATCCTTGGTGATGAATGATTCACTAAGATTAAATCTGACCCTTGATTTGAAGCTATAATATAATGATTGCTACTGTTTTCGATAGTAAGGATGATTTGATATTTACTTTTATCAACAAATCATTGAGTTCAGTTTGAATCACTTGCACCTGTAAAATTTTTGATTCTTATAACATCACCTTGTTTCCCGAAATTGTCAGAAAGTCTTTTTGTTCATCTATATATACCAGACCAACCATTAGGATCATTAATTTCCTTAATAGAACCAGAGAAACTATCTGAAATTATTTCTTCATCAATTCTTTTGACTCTAAATACTACCGAAGCGTTATTGCCATATAAATCTTTTAATTCCTGTAAATTCTCTACTCTAAAACCAAAATCATGTGTATTTGAACCAATAATTTCTAATCTTTGAATATTAGGTTTGTTTATTACTGGTGTTGAAAAATCTCTTTCAGCAATTTTATTTCAATTATCGTCATCAACTTTAAAAACACCAATTTTATAATTAGTAGAACTAGGTAAGTTATCTCATCACTTAGCTCCTTCAGGACTATCAACAACACCAGATGCATTAACTGTTCCCACAGTCTTTCTTTCATCCGGTATTGATGAAGGATTTTTCATTTCTTCTTCAGATCCAATAACAATATTTACTTGTTGATTTGCTTCAGCAACAAAACCTTCTAATAATACATAAATACTAGTCATTTGTGTATAAAAGTTTGGTCTTACATGTTTAATTCTAATTGAGTTCTCTTGTTCCTCAGTTCTAAATACATCACTTAACACAAGGTTATTGTTCAAAATTTCATTGTCATAAAACTGACTTCTAGTAAACCCTGTTATTGAACTATTAAATTCGATATCATTTGAAAGAATCTCAAATTTAGCATTATATTCCACATTTGACCTTAAATTAGATAAAGGAATTTCTAATAAACCATTTGCAGAAACTGTGCCGGATACACTCAATTCTTCTTCTTCTCTTTCACCATCATTAGCTTTATACTTTAAAGTAACTGTCTTACCTGCTATAGACTCTAAATTACTTACAACTAGTTTCTTCTCGCTATTTTTAAATTCTATTACTGGTAATTTATAACTAATTTCGAACTTTTTAAGAACTTTTATTTCTTCGTTATTTTCATTAAATCCATTCAAGTATGAAACTTCAAAAATATATGGTGTTTCTGCAAAATCTTCAAACTTCTTGGTAAAGAATTTTTTATTTTTGATATCTTGAGATGAAACAACTATTCTTTCTGTTTCATATTCACTTTCACTATCTTTTGGATAGTATTTAATTAAAATTTCGGTTGGTGAATATTTTTCTGCTCCATCACCTGTTATATAACCAAATGTATTTTTAACTGAAACAACTACACCTTCAGTTAATCTGTTTTCAATAGCTATAACATCAGATTCATTTGTTTCATAAAAATTAGAGTTATCAGCTGATTTTGCAACATCAGTATCTGTACCAGTTTTAAATGTACCACTTGCAATAACTGACTCATCTTTATTAGAAATTAATGTTCAATTATAAGTTGTAGATTTTTCTAAATCACTAATTACTGATTGAACATAATTTGAGCTAGATAATGATTTTTTACTTAATGTTGCTGTTTTTAAATCTGCTTCACCATCTTTTACATATTTCAATGTAACACCTAAATCGCTACTTGTTGAATTACTGTTATCTTTGAATGAAAGTAAAACTTTTGTTGAAGCTGCAATAGATTTTGTGATATCAAAAACAAAATATTTGCTTGTTCTAAATTCAGCTTCTGTCAAAATCTTAGTTGAAGCGTTTTCTCCTTCACCTTGTTTATATATCAATTGTGCTTCATAATTTGTGTCTGAAGCTAAATCTTCAAAGTTTAACTTTCCTTCTGAAAATCCTGGTACTTCCTTAATTGGTTTTTCAATTCATTCATTTGAATTTTCTTTATCTCTATAACGAATAAATAAGTTATCTTGATTAATATTTGGACTTAATTTGCTAATTGAAATATCAAGCGAGTCATTTTTGTTTTGAACTTCAAAAGAAGGTGCCGCTTCTGTCTTGAATTCACCTTTTTTGCTTTCATCTTCAAAAGTTAAGTATTCTCCATCTTCATATTTAACTTGGAATTCATAGGTATTGTCAAGACCTAAATCACCTGAAATTAAAACCTCTGCTTTACCGCCTGTTACATTATCAATAGATTCTACTTCAGTGTGATCACCATTGAAACCACGAAGTCTATATTCAAGTTTTATTTTCTTTCCATCTTCTTTTAACCCATATAGAACAATTTTCACACCTTCTTTACTAATGTGTGAAGTATATGCAATATTTTTAGGTACAGGTGTTTCAATTACAATTGGTGTTGATAAATTTGTTTTTTCTTTATCACCATTAAATTGAACAACTGCTTCATATGTTGAGCCTGGTTCCAATCCTAAATTTTCTTCTTGTAAATTAATGATTGCTGAACCATTAGAAACTTTTAAGTCACTCGCTTTAATAACGATTGGCGCAGAACTAGGATTAGTTTTATTTGTAATAACAATTTGAACTTTTTCTAATTCGTCTTTGAAATCATTTATGTTACTAATAACAAATGATGCATTTGTTGCGGAAGGTGTACCTGCTGAAATTGCTGGTCTCTTCTTTGTTGTGAAAACATCTTTTAATACAATTTTTCCTTTGAATAAAATTGAAAGATTGTATTTTCTATCACTTTCTAATGAATCGAATTTAATATTAGTTGAATCACCATCAATTGTAATCGCTTTTTCATTTCTAATAGTAAAATCTCTTTTATTAGTTAAAACAGCAATAAATTCTTTGCCTTTATTTTGAGCAGCGTTTAAATTTGAAACTTCGAAACTTAACTCGTCAAATTTAGAATCTGTCAATTTAACCACTGGTTCAAATTTAGGTTCGTTACCAGTTTTAGGTTCGTCATTTTTTTTCTTTGAATTAACTTGAGATAAAATAACACCGGTAGCTACAATAGATCCAGCCAATAATGCTAAACCACTAGCTAATATTACTTTACCCTTTCTATTACGTTTTTTCTCTGACATAAATTTCTCCTTATATTTGTCTATATATAAATTATTAATTTATATAGGTCAATTATATCATTTTAGACAATATTTTTTACACTTTTAAAAATGAATACCAAAATAATAGAAAAAATGGTCATTAAAGAAAATAACTAAAATATAATAATGTGATAAATAAATTCAAAAATAAGTAAAAAATACGCTTTTTGTAATTTTAAACTCAAAAAGTGTAGTTTTTCAAAATATGAAAATTTATGAAAAATATAGTATTTACTTACTTAAAATCAAAAAACATTTAAGTATAATTATTAATGCAAAAGGAGAATTTTATGGATAGAAGAAAATTAGATCAAATGTTTAATAACACTGGTGCTGAAGTACTAATTTCTGAAGCCCCACAAACAAGATTATGATATGCAGGTATACAAACAACTGATGGTTTTATAGCTATTGAGAAAGACAAAGCTACATTATTTGTTGATGGTAGATATATTGAATACGCAAAAAACAATGCAAAAAATGTTGACATTGTCCTAATACAAGGAAATAGTATGTCTGAATGATTTAAGAAAAGAAATTTTTCTAAAATTGCATTAGAAAAAGATTATTTAATAAAAGAAGTTCAAGACAGAATTATCAAACTTGTAGAACCTAAAGAAATTTTTTGAATAAGCGCTCAAGAATTGCGTATTATTAAATCAAAAGAAGAGCTTAAAATAATGCAAAAGGTTGTTGATATTTCTATGGCAGCCCTTGAAGAGTTTAAAAAGTGAGTTAAACCTGGTATTTCAGAAAAAGATGCAGCTGCTATGTTAAACTTTTTGTTAAAAAAACACGGTGGGGACAAAGAAGGTTTTGATGAAATCATAGCTACAGCTTCTTCATCAGCTGAACCTCATCACCACCCAACTGATAAATTATTAGAAAATAATCAATTGTTAAAAGTTGATTTTGGTGCAAGATATAAAGGTTACACAGCAGATATAACAAGAACATTCATTCTTGGCAATGAAGCAAAAGCTAATCCAGAAGCCAAAAAAATTCTTGAAATAGTTAAAGAAGCAGCTGCTGAAGGAAGAAAAGCAGTAAAACCTGGAATAAAAGCAAGTGAAATTGATAAAATTTGTCGTGATTACATAGCTGAAAAAGGGTATGCACAATACTTTACACACTCAACAGGTCATGGGCTTGGAATAGATGTTCATGAAATGCCTTCAGTTTCTTCAAGATCTGAAATTATTCTTGAACCTGGAATGATCATTACTGTTGAACCTGGAATTTACATTGAAGGTCTTGGTGGTGCAAGAATTGAAGATGATGTTTTAGTAACTGAAAATAGTTATTATGTATTTTCAAGACCAAATGAAACAAATGAAAAACCATTCTAATTTTGAAAATTATATATCTCAAGAGTTTATAAAAGTTTCTAAATTACATTCTGTTTACTATGAAATACATGGTAACCCAAATGGAGATCCTGTTTTTATCATACACGGAGGTCCAGGCGGAGGAAGTTCATATGTTCTTAAAAAACTCTTTAATTTAGATATATTTAAATTAATTTTTATAGATCAAAGAGGTTGCGGTAAAAGCCAACCTTTTTTACAATTAAAAGAAAATACAACACAAGATTTAGTTGAAGATATTGAAAAAATCAGAAAACATTTAAGCATAGACAAAATTACATTATTTGGCGGAAGTTGAGGCACCACTCTATCACTTGCATATAGCATTAAATATCCTAAAAACGTTAAAAGAATACTGCTTAGAGCAGTATTTTTAGGAAGGCAAGAAGATATAGATTTTTTATATGAAGAAAATGGGGCAAGCAACTATTATCCTGATGTTTTTGATGAATACAAAAACTTTGTAAAGAATTTACCTGGAAAAAATATTCTACACAAATACTACAATATCTTTAAAGGTGAAAGAAACAATTTTCAAGAAGAAGCTGCTAAGATATTTTCTAATTGAGAAAGCTCTTTAGTCTCAATAAAAAAATTTAAACCTAAAAAAAGATTATCAAAAGAAGAAATTAATTCTAACTTAGCTATTTCTTTATTTGAAACCCATTATTTTGTAAATAATTGTTTTTTTCAAAGCGATAATTATTTGTTAGAAAATGCAAAAGTTATTTCAAACATACCAACTTTTATTGTACATGGTCGACAAGATATTGACTGTAGACCTATCGGGGCTTACTTGTTACATAAGTCACTCATAAACTCAAAACTATTTTTAGTTGATGGAGCAAGTCATACATCTCTTGAAAAAAATATGTGGAAAACATTAAAAAAAGTCATTAATGAATGAGAAAATAGTGACAAATAAATTTTATATTATTTAAATAAAGCAAAAACAAGCATACTTTCTATGCTTGTTTTTGCTAATTAAAACTAAAATATTTAACTATTCTTCATCAAATAATTTGATTAAATCTTGATAACCTTCTTCAGCCATTTTTTCAAAAGGAATAAATCTTAGCGATCCAGAATTAATACAGTATCTTAAACCACCTTTATCTCTAGGACCATCATTAAATACATGTCCTAGATGAGAATCAGCATTAGAACTTTTGACTTCTACTCTTTTCATATTATGAGAGTAATCCATGAATTCGCTTATTACTTTATCATTAATAGGTCTACTAAAAGCTGGTCATCCACAACCAGAATTATATTTATCAGTTGATTTAAAAAGAGGTGTGCCATCAACAATATCAACATAAATACCTTTTTCAAAGTGATTATCAAATTCATTTGTAAATGGTCTTTCTGTAAACCCTTCTTGAGTTATTTTGTATTGTAATTCTGTTAATTCTTTTAATCTTTTATTTTTATCAAACATAACAATACCTCCTTTTTTTAAATTATAAAGTAAAAATAATAAAAATCATTTTTTTAATTAAATTTACTTTAAAAAATAATGTTTTTTTATAAATTTTAAAAAAATGTAATTGATTAGTTATCTCATAAAGACTTTTAAAATCGCCTAATAAATGGTATAATTAGGCGAAAAAATTTGGAGGTAGGAGAAATGAGAATTTTTAATTATGAAAAACTTAAAAAAATTAAGTGAGACACAGAAATCATAAATCTTTTAACTAAAATACATGAACATAAAGGAAAACAAAATCTTTTTTCAAAACAAAAAACTGTTATATTAAAAAGATTAATAGAAATAGCAAAAATACAAAGCATAGAGGATTCTAATAAAATAGAAGGTATTGTAACTACTTCAGCAAGGATAAAAGATTTAATATCTCAGAAAACAACTCCGAAAAATAGGGATGAAAAAGAAATTCTTGGGTATAAAGATGTATTAGATATCATTAATGAAAGTTTTGAATATATTCCAATTAATAGTAATCACATATTACAATTACATAAATACTTATACAAGTATAGCGAAAAAGCTATAGGAGGAAAGTATAAAAATACACAAAACTCTATAATTGAAAAGCATGAAAATGGTATAAATATCGAAATTTTTAAACCATCAGACCCTTATGAAACACCTAATGCAATCGAAAGTATTTGCGAAGAATTAAATAAAGTGCTTGATAGATCAGAAATCGATCCTTTAATATTAATACCAGTTTTTATCCATGATTTTCTTTCAATTCATCCATTTAATGATGGTAATGGAAGAATGAGTAGATTACTAACTACTTTACTACTGTACAAACAAGGATATATGGTTGGTAAATACATAAGTTTAGAAAGCCAAATAGAAAAAAGTAAAGAAAAATACTACCTTTCGTTAAGACAAAGTAGTTCTGGATGACATGATAATAACGAAGATGTATTACCATTTGTTAAATATACTCTTAGAGTAATATTGGCCGCATATATTAGTTTTGAAGAAAGAATGAAATATGTAGATGAAAAAGCGCCTAAAAAGGAGCTTGTAAAAAACATTATTAATAGCAAAATAGGTAAATTTACTAAAACCGAGATAATGAATTTACTCCCAAACGTAGGAAAAGCAACAATAGAAAATACACTTAAGAAACTATTAGAACAAAATTACATTGAACGGTTTGGAAAAGGCCGTGCTACATTTTATGTTAAGAAAAATTAATTTAGTATATTTTTAATTTAAAAAAATTTACTCAGGTAATTTCTAAAAAAATAATTAATAAAATTACCTAGAAAGGTTAATAAATTCTTAAGCTTAATATATAAAATGTTTTTTAAAAAGAAAAGAATATAATTATTATATGAAAAGATTAAAAAGATTTTTATTACTAACCTCTATTTCTTCTTTATATTCATTAGGAATAGCTTGCAATACACAAAATAGTCATAATGAAGAAAAAAATAATAACCAAAGATTTAATGTTACAAATATTGAAAAAGAAATTAGTGAAACAAACGCAAAAATAATTGTACATTTAGAAGATAGTGTTAACGTGCTGAGCGCTTTTTTATCAGTTGAAGGGGTTAATAATAAAATTAAATCAAATAAAATTATAGGAAAAGAAATTCATTTCTTTATAGATAATTTAAATCCTGAAACTGAATATTTAATTAAAGAAATTGAACTAAATTCAGAAAAAATTAATTTATCAGATAAATTTATTACTAACAAAAAGAAACTACCTAATTTTAATTCTGAGGATAAACCTAATGAAGGTTCAAATTCAAAACCAAAACCAATTACCGAGCCTGTACCATCTGAACCAATTGTAGTAGGGCCAGGCGAAAATCCTTTTCCAGATGATGATTTTGCTTATGAACCTCCTAAATTTGACAGGGAAAACGATAATTCATACCCTAGCTATGCAGACAAATTTAAAAAAGTTGATGAACAAGTTCTTTATCAAGAATTATATGATAGAACTTTTTCAGTAAAAGTTGGTGTTCATATGACTCCAAACGAAAGTAATAAACATTTTATATCTAATGACACTGGAACGACTTGAATATTAGACTACCACAGGTATAATGAGAATAAATACAAATTATTCTTCGCTTCAAATCTTCATGTTTTGAATAAATTTTCAAATTCTTTATCACCAGAGTTAAATGAAAAATTAAATTACCAAGATTCTAGGGGATATAAAGTAGATTCAATAACTATAGGTAAAACAAAAAATAGATTTACTTCCTTCCCTACAGTTCCAAATAATCACCCTTATTCTATGCAAGAAAAATATGAATCAATATTCTATACTTCTGGAAGAGAATTTACCGAAATTAGTAGTACTGATACTTCTGCTCAAAGAACAAAACTAAGTCAAGGATTTATAAGTAAACCTAAACTTGTTTTTGCTGCTTATGATTTTATTGATAAAAGTTATTTACAAGATACTCAAGATGATCTTAAATCTAAAATAAAAGACAGAATTAAATATTTAGAAGGAAATGATCCAGAAAGTGAAGAACTAAACATTTTAAAATTATACAAAAACGATTTTATATCACCTTATAATGATTTTGGTGTTTTTGAAATCGATGTTGATTTAACGAAAATGGATGAAACTTTAAGAAATTGAATAGAAAATGCCATTACAGCACTTGACAGTTACTTACTAAGATTGAAACAAACAAATAGTTTACCAAATCAAGATAAAAATATTTCAACATTTATGCAAACAACAGATTATTTAACCGCTTCTAGATTGCCTGAAAACCAAAATAACCTAACTAATGCTAAAGATGTTTATATTTTAGGATATCCAGGCGGAAATCATGGAAAAACATATTTAGTAAAAAATAATCCAAAAGAAAGAAATTCTGAACTTAGCAACGATTATAGAACCGGATTTCAAAGTAATGCAAAGTCTTTTGCATATCCAACAAATGGTTACGAATCTAATTTTGCAACAAATAATTCACAACCCTATACAAAGGTTTTTGGCAAGGTCTTATCTGATTATTATGGATATAACATGGAGGCCAAGTTTTCTTCACTAACTTATGGTTCTTCTGGATCTCTTGTTTATAATGAGTTTGGACAAATGATAGGGATTTATAACTCAGTTAGCGCAGATGTGAGAGATGATGATTTAATGAGAGTTGCTAGATTTGGAAGCTTCTTGTTATCTAAGGATTATGTCTTAGGAAACAAAGTAATGAAAGCATTTAATTTGATTGATGGTACAAATAAAAATTTATACCCAGCACAAACCCATTCTTATAGAGATAACTTAAAAATTATTTATCCGGATGGATTCGAAGGAAATAATTTTAAAACAGCTCTATTCCCTGAGGGCTTTAAATAAAAAAATAAACAAAAATCATAAAAATGTATATAATAAAGTTGTGATTAGAACATACCGTTCTCCTGAGCCGGGCACATTAAAATAATTGGTCATATTTATTAACCAACTACCGGGTATGCGGTTTATCGGTTGGTTTTTTTATTGCTTTTTGCAATGTTTTATGACTGATTTACGAAATTAGTTAAAATATTATTTTTAAAAAATATCAATACATTTAACATATTCATCAAATATAGATTTATTCTTTTTATTTATTAAAATCGAAATTGATTTATATGTTTCTAATGAATACCTTGTCCTCTAATAAGAGAATAACAAAATCCCCAACCGAACACACGTTTTTACGTGTTCAGGTGGGGATTTTTTAATTAAGTTGTTGTATTTAATTTTGCAATTAAACGATGATTTTTCCGGCTTAATCTCCGTATTTTAATTAAATTTTTTCATAATTTCAGAAAAGTTTAATTCTGCTGTGCTTGTTAATACAAGATCTGCATTACTGAAATCTTCAGAAGAATTGTGTGTTATAGCAATAGCGGGCATATTAGCGTCTTTAATACCTTTAACACCTGCAGGAGCGTCTTCAAAACCAACACATTCTGTTGTTTTTAAACCAATTCCTTCTGCAGCTTGAATAAATATATCTGGAGCAGGTTTCCCTTTTTTAACATCCCCAGGATAAACTATAAAATCAAATAATTCAATAATCCCTAATTTCTTAAGAATTGTTGGACCGTTATAGCTACTTGAAGCAATAGAAAGTTTTATACCGTTTCTTTTAGCTTCATTAAGTAATTCTAAAACACCTGGCAAAATTGAAGATTCATTAATTTCTGTTTCTAAAAGTTTTTTATAAACTTCATTTTTCTCATCAGCAATTTTAATTAATTCTTCTTCTGATAGTCTTAAATCAGGTTTTTTTAATTTTATTATTTCTTTAAGAGTTTCTAGTCTTGGAATTCCTCTTAATTTTTCATTATCCTCTTCAATATAATTTATACCTAATTCTTTAACTTTTTCTTGCCATGATTTAAAGTGTAATACAGCAGTATCTGTAATTACACCATCAAGATCGAATACAAAACCCTTAACCATTAATTACCTCGAATTCGTGAACTTGATTATCTTTGAATTCTACTTTTCTGCCGTGAATTCATAATGATCCTTTGAATTCTTCTGAAAGCATTTGAATACTAAATTTATTTTTATTAATTACTGCTTCAAAGTTAGCATTTTGGTATTTAAATCTATATGTTAATTTATTTCATCCTTTAGGTAAAATAGGGTCTACATGTAATTTATTATTGTGTCAATCTAATCCACCAAAACCAAATACAATCATTTGGTAAATAGCGGCTAATGAACCAGCATGGATTCCTGCATCTGAGGTATGCATTGCTGGACCTAAGTCAATGTTAATTCCGTATTTGAAAATATCATATGCCTTATCAATCATTTTTAATCTAGCAGCTTCAATTGCGTATGTAGCTGGAGATAAAGAAGAATCATGAGTTGTTAATGGTTCATAGTAATTAAAGTTTGCTAATCTAACTTCTTTTGAATATAGGTGTGGAAGAATATTTAATAATAATACTACGTCAGCTTGTTTAACTAATTGTGAACCAAGTCTAATGTGTCCTTCTTTTGTGTTGAATAGTTTTTTACCAGCATCACCAAGCATTTGGAATGGTAAAACATCAACTTTTGGTAATGCTAAGAATTGATCATTTTCAGCAATAACAAGGTCTTTATTTGGTTCTTGTTGCTTAAGGTTTTTTGAAACTAATTTAAGTTTTGAATAGTTAATTTTGTAAGGTATTTTGTTTTCTATGTTGCTTCAAATAAGAGGTTTTTTCTCTTTTAAATAATCAATATATTTAATAGCTAAATCAATATTATGTTTAGCAAACATGTTAATATATGCGTTGTTGTCAATGTTCCCTTTATATTCGTTTGGTCCCATAACATCTTTAATTTCATATGAACCATCTGCTTGCAGCTCTGCTCTATTTGAATAATAAATAGCAGTATCAATAATCATTTCATAACCCATTCTTTCCATAAATTTGTAATCTCTTGTAATTTGGAAATATTGGTTTACTGCATAAGCGACGTCAGCTGATACGTGAATTTCTTGACGTCTTGAAGCAATAGGAACTTGTTGCCCAGTTACAACATCTGCTTGCCCTCAGTATGCACACACTTCACCTTCTGTTGGTCAAGCCATTTCTCATGGGAATTGTGCACCTTGTAAGTTACTTTCTTCATCTCTTTCTTTAACTTCTCTAGCCTTTGCTCTAGCGCCTTCAATACCTTTGTATCTGTATGTTAAAAGATTTCTAACAATTTTTGGTTCATTAAATAAGTAAATTGGGTTAATAAAGAATTCAGTATCTCAATATGTATGTCCTTGGTAACCTTCTCCTGAAAGACCCTTTGCACCAACGTTCATATTTGTTGAATGTCTTGGAACAAATCCATTTAAGTGGAAAATACCAAAATCAAGCGCTAAAGAATCGTATTTAGAAGCTTCATCACCTTCAATTTGTACATAAAATTGGTTTCACACACTTGAATGCATTTTTTCAACTGAAGCTTTTTTAAGATCTTCATAATTAACAGTTAATAAATAGTCATGTTTTTGTTTTGCTATTTCTTTTATTTCTTCAGGTTTTAATAATCTTTTTTCGTCAACTGAAGTATGAACAGACATTACTTTTTCTAAAGTTAAAACATCACCTGTTTTAAGTTGTTCTTTAACTTTAAATCCAATGTAACGACGCTTCATTTCAACAACATAATCATCAGTTCCGCCCTTAATCAATTTATCATTAACAAAAACTTTTGTTACCATGTTGTGCACTACAAAACGTTTTGAAATTGTTGTTGTTTGATCCATTTGCACTGATTCAGTTGTAGGTCTAGATTTTTTACCTTCACCAAAGTGTTGTGTACCACTATTTGTAACTTGACCATTAATTCCTGGTCTTAATAAAACAGCAACACCATTTGCGTTTTTAACTTCTAAAGCTTTAATTTGAATTCTTTGTCCATATACATTTGCATCATCTCTTGATACAAAACGCTCAAAAGTTAGCTCAAATCTTCCAGATTCTCTTTCAATTTCAACTGTTCTTTTTAAAACACCTTCTCTAATGAATAATGTTTTATTGTATTTATCTTTTTTAGATACTTCAAACTCTACACCGTCAAAATAAATTGGTGTAGTCATTAAATCAGCTAAGTTAGCTAACTCGGAAACATCTTCTCTTGTGTCCTTGTTAAAGATACCATTAACAAAGAAATCTTCTTTGTTGTAAGAAGTTCTTTCTTCGTCGGCACTTCTAATTCCTAAATAACCGTTACCTAATGCAAAAATACTTTCTGTTTTTGCTGTAACGCTTTTATCAAATTTAACTTGAGAAACAGTTTTTTTCTCAACATCATATTTTAAAAAGTCCATGATTCTCCTTTTTATAATTTAATTAATATAGACTCGAAAGGTCTTAATTTGTTTTTTGGTTGTTTATTATCTCTATATGTTGAAAGTAATTGTGATCCGCTTTTTGCTTCTAATGATAATTCATTTTTAGTTGGATTAATATATGCAACTAAATGTTCGTTCTTAAATTTTCTTTCAATCACAATTACACCATTTTTATCCACGTAAATTTTTGACTTACCTTCAACTAATACGTTTCTTAATTTTGTTTTTCTTAAGCTAATTAGTTCTTTGTAGAAGTAAAAGATACTTTGTTTATCTTTTAAAGCAGAAAAAACATTAATTTCTTCTTTATTTCTTCCGTTTTTAATTCATGGAGTTCTATTTTTGTTAAATCCTGCATTTTTCCCTTTTGTTCATTGCATTAAACCACGACCAGCATCTCTAGAATTTATATTTAAGTATTTAACAAATTCATCTTCGCTGTATACAGGGTTATCATCCACCAACCCTTTGAAACCATTTTTGATATCAACATCACGGAATTCTGAGCGATCATTAAATTTAACGTTAAGCATACCAATTTCTTCACCGTAATAAATACATGGAATACCTTTTAATGTTAATAACATAAGAGCATGTGTTTTTGCGGATTCTTCTCTGTATAACCCCTCATCTCCTCATCTTGAAATACTTCTTGATGTGTCGTGATTTGATAGGAAGTTTGTAAACATATAAGGTTTAATTTTCTCATTTTCTTGGAATGGAGCTTGTTGATAAGCAAATTGCTTATAATCTCAATTTGCGTCAAAACCATTTCTTCCTGTTTCGTTGCTTCAACCAATTCATCATCATGAGAAGTTAAAGTAATTTTGTGATACTTTATTTTCACCTGAACCATATTTTAATAATTCTTCAGCAGTAATACCACTTGCTTCTCCCAATGTATAAGCATCTGGTTTGTCTTTAAACGCCAATGAGTTAAATTCTTTAAGGAATTCAACAGCACCTTTATTTCAGGCGAAATATGGATTTTTATCAACTTCATCAAAAGTTTTAGCAACGTGTTTAATTGCATCCAATCTAAAACCACGTACACCTAAGTCATATCAAAAATTAATAACATCGACCATAGCAGCTATTGTATCTGGATGTTCTCAATTTAAATCAACTTGTTCTTTTGAAAATAAGTGGAAGTAGTATCTATTAACACTTGGTACATATTCTCATGCTGATCCACCAAAAATACTTTGAGCCTTTTGTTCCTCTGCACTTAATTGGTCTCTTCAAATAAAGTAATTATGTTCTTTGTTTTCTCTAGATTCAATTGCTTTTTTAAATCAATCATGTTCATTTGAAACGTGATTTAGGACAATATCCATAATGATATCAATACCTAGTTTTTTAGCCTTAGAAGCCATTTCTTTAAAATCTTCTAATGTACCAAACTGTTCTCAAACAGATTTGTAATCTAAAACATCATATCCAGCATCAACAAAGTTTGTTGAATATGTAGGACATAATCAAATTCCATTAATTCCTAGTTTTTTAAGATATCCTAATTTTTTTGTTATACCCTTTAAATCACCATCTCCATCATTATTTGAATCGTAAAATGAACGAGGGAAAATTTGATAAAAGATTTTATCTTCTAATTTAACTGTTTTCATATTATTTTTCTCTTTCTATAATTTGTGTTGAATGTGCTTGCAAAATATTTTTTAATGATTTAATTTTTGAATCAAACAATAAGTTACCCATAAATTTTGAAGAATCAAAATCCTTGTCTCCAAAGTTGTGTAATGCTAACATTTCTTTAGTATTATCATTGTTTTGAATTGAATAAATTAAAATACCGTTCTTAATGTCATGATATTCAAATTTTATTCTTTTAAAAACTTTTTCATTTGAATCTAACCTTAAGTAGTCTGTTGTTTGTCTAAATTTATTTAATTGACCAAAAAATTTGAAAACATATTCTTTAACTTCTTTTTTATCTAAGTGGCTTCATTTAATACCATTTGTATAATCTGTTGTTTTATATGAATTTGGAGAAAAGGCATTGTTATCTGGTTTTTCATTAAAGTCATCATAAGCACTGACTTGACATTTAAATCCTTCTTCACCACTCATATCACAAGGTTTTGATTGTAATAATTCTGTACCAGCTAAAACTAATTGTCTACCTTGAGTCAAAATTGTCATCATTAAACCTTGACGATACATTTCTATTCTTTCAATAAATGATTTGTTTTCAGCAAAAATATTAATTTTGTCTCACAACGTCATTCCATCATGACAAGCTGCATAACTCAAGTTTACTGCAACATCATTATTAAATAGGTCATATTTTGAATTTGCGTGTGGAACATCTTTAAAGTCATAATTCCTTAATCCAGCAACAACTGAAGAAACATATTTTTTAAAGTGTTCTTCTGAATATTCGTGAATTAAACCTTTATGATATCCTTCGTGCTCTGATCCTTTTATAGCATCTCTTAATGTGTCATTAAAATAACCAAATTTAACATCATTCCCAGTAGCACCTTTTATATATGAATCTTCAAATTTTAAATCACTAAATGGTCAAGCTTCACCATGTAAGATAATATTTGGATTAATATTCCTTAGTTCATTTGAAATTTCATCAATGGTTTCTTTATGATGGAAGCATGAAAGGTCAAATCTAAATCCATCAACATTAAATTCATTGACAAAATGCTTAAGAGAATCAACCATGATTTTTTTAGTCATTTCTCTTTCATCTGCTAATGGTGCATAACTTACTGGTCTAACTTCTGCATTATCTCTATAATAGTATCCTGGAAGAATATTATCATATGATGAGTTTGTCATCATATGATTATAAACAACGTCAACTATTATTCCAATGCCATGTTTGTGAGCTTCATCAACAAATTCTTTAAAGTCTTTTATTCTTGAATATGGATCACTAGGTTTTGAAGAATATAGTCCATTTATAGTGAAATAATTATGCGGATCATAACCTCAATTGTAATTTGTGGTTCAACCTTGTCCTTCGCCTTTTTTGAAAATCTTTTTATTTTTATCATTAACTGTATAAGCTGAATGAATAGGTAATAATTGTAAGTGTGTTATATTTAAGTCTTTCAAGTATTTAAATATTCCAGCATCAATTAGATTCTTAAATGAAGCTTTTCTTTTGTGAAATGATGTATTTTTCAATAAACTTGTAAAATCTCTTACATGCATTTCGTAAATATTTGCATCTACCGAGTTATTTCACTTTGCTTTAAGGTCTCTTGGTTTTTTACCTGCTCTTGAAGAATTTAAATCAACAAAAGCACCCTTCCCAACTCTATCTTCATGTCCTCCTCAATTAAATGGAGCCATTGATTTAGCATAAGGATCTAATGCAACTGTTTTTTCACCATTTTCATGCGTTATTAAAAACTGATAAAAAGCATTTCTGTAGTCCATTGCTTTAATTTCTATTTTTCATAAAAAAGTCTTGTTTCCTTTTGAATTTGTAACTTCTTCCTTTTGCATTTCTAATTTTGCAAACGGATCAGTGTCGTTATGTTTTTTAAATAAAATTAATTCAACTTTTTTTGCTAAAGGTTGCCATAATTTAACTTGAATATTTTTACCCAAAAATGATGCTCCTAAATCACCTTTTTTATAGGCAAATTTTGCATCAAATTCTTTGAAAAAATTTGTATCTTTTTTAACTAAATTCATAATGCATAAATTATAAAATATTGACTTTTTATATTTACAAAAAATAACAATAACTTGATAGGTCAATACCGTTGATTCAGTTTTTTTTATTTCTAGAATATAGATAATTATGTATTATTTAATTATGTTAAATTCTAGAAATTTTCAAGTATTTCAAAAACAAAAAAATGATTATCTACAAAATGGTGAAATTCCAATTAATAAAAGAATCGAAATTTTAAAGAAACTTAAAGAAATTTTATTAGAAAATCAAGGCAAAATAGAAAAAGCTTTATGAGATGATTTAAGGAGAACTGAGAATCAATCATTTTATTCCGAGTTATCTCTAGTTTTTCTTTCATTAAAAAACACTTTAAAAAATATCAAAAAGTGAACAAAAAAACAAAAAATTAAAACACCTTGGTTTTTAAAACCATCTAAAAGCTTTGTTAATTATGAAGCACATGGCGTTGTGGGAATTTATAGTCCTTGAAATTTTCCATTTATTCTTGCTTTAGATCCTTTGATTGCTTCAATTGCAGCAGGAAATAGAACTATGTTAAAATTATCTGAATTTTCTATTAATTCATCTAAATTAATATTCGAGTTGATAAATCAAAATTTTGATAAGAAATTAATTTACTGCTCTTCAAATGAGCAAAATGAGTTTGAAGTCTTTAACAAATTAAAATTTGATTTCATATTTTTCACTGGATCAACTAATGTAGGTAAAATAATAGCAAAAAGAGCAGCAGAAGATTTGATTCCGGTGGTTCTGGAATTAGGAGGAAAATCTCCTACTATTATTTTTGAGGATGCAAATCTAAAAAACGCAGCTAAAACTATTGCTTTTGGTAAATTTATTAATTCTGGTCAAATTTGCGTTACTCATGACTTCTTAGTTGTGCATGAAAATATTGTTGACAAATTTAAGCAATATTTAATTAGTGAATTTAAGTATTTGAAAAATATTTCTGGAAATGGAAAAATAATTTCTAGTAAACATTTTCAAAGATTGATTGATTTACTTCCTGAAAATCTAAGCAAAACTATAAGTAAAAACCTAGAAATTAATCAAATTGATCCGATCGTTTTTGAATCATCAATTGATGATAAAGTTATGAAAGAAGAAATATTTGGCCCTTTTTTACCTTTGATAAAATTCAAAAACACGCAAGATTTAAAAGATATTTTATCTAAATATCCTAACCCTTTAGCTTTATATATATTCACTAAAAGTTCTAAAAATCTAGAAATTCAAAAATCTTTTAAAGCAGGAACAGTTATTGTAAATGATACTATTTCTTTTTTATCAAATTATAATTTACCTTTTGGAGGCATTCAAAATTCAGGGTTAGGTAAATACCATGGTTATGAAGGTTTTAAGGCATTTAGTAACGCAAAAAGCTTTTATAAAACACCACACTTTATGAAACCAAATCCTTTGGTATATTCAAAAGAAACAAAAGTAAAAAAGAAAATTCTGGAGTGAATTTTCAAGTAATAAAAAACACAATATAATAAAGCAAGAAAAATCATCCGGACAATTCCGGATGATTTTTCTACTTTAAACTTTATATTTAAGTTTTTTATTAATAATAACTTTAAATAAAGTTCTTGTCTTAAGTACTAATTCTTAATAAATAGATAACATCTTTCTTTTATCTATTAAATTATGAAAGGACGAAAGTTATTAACAAATATTTTTTCTCTATGCATGTATAAATCAGTTCATATAGCGAGTGTAACACTTTTTCTCAAAAATTTTCAAAAGTATATTATCTCTCTGCTTTATTTAGTATTTATTTAACCTTAGTAGTAACCAAAATCTCTATTTTTAAAATAGCAAACACGGTAAAGTAATCTAGCCTTACAAAAAATTAATTAAAACTAATTCACCAAATTATATTTTTAAACAATACACTCAAACCATTTGATTGCTAGAGAAAAAAAGTTTCAAAATGTTATAATGTATAAAAGATTTTTTATCATGAATAAAAAACATTTAAAAGAGGTTAAAATATGGAAATTGATAAACAAAATAATCTATCTGCCTATGAAGATATAAAATTATTACTTAATGAAGCTAGAAGTACAGTTGTTACACAAGTAAATAATATTTTATTGAAAACATATTGGGAGATTGGAAAAATTATTGTTTTGGATGAACAAAATAATTCAGACAGAGCAGAATATGGAGCAAGTTTATTAAAGAATTTGTCAAAACAATTAACAAAAGAATTTGGTAGGGGATTTTCAAAATCTAATTTATTTAACATGAGGAGATTCTACTTAACTTACCAAAAATTCCAGACAGTGTCTGGAAAATTGAGTTGGTCTCATTACAGCGAACTTTTATCTATTAGCGAGAATAAAAAAGGTCTTTTTATGAAAGAGAATGCGAAAATTCCAATTGGTCTGTAAGAGAATTGAAACGGCAAATTAATACTTCTTTATATGAAAGGTTATTACTATCTCAAGGTAAAGAGAATAAAAATAAAATCTTAGAACTTTCTTTAAAAGGGCAAGAAATCCAAAATTCAAATGATATTATTAAAGACCCTTATGTGTTTGAATTTTTAGGAATTCCGGAAGAAAAAGCTATAATGGAGAGCGATTTAGAAAAAGCTCTTATCAACCATATTGAAAAGTTTTTATTGGAACTTGGCCGTGGATTTATGTTTGTTGGTTCACAACAAAGAGTAACACTAGCGAATACTCATTACTATGTAGATATGGTATTTTACAATAAGATTTTAAGAAGTTACGTTCTGATAGAATTAAAAACCGGGAAACTTATGCCAGAAGCAGTAGGACAACTAAATATGTACTTAAATTACTACAAAGAAGAAGTGAATGATGAAATGGATCAAGAACCAATCGGAATCATTTTATGCACAGATAAAGACAATATTCAAGCAGAATATGCTTTAGGCGGAATTTTAAATACAATCTTTGCCTCGAAATATAATCTTTATATCCTAAATAAAGAACTGCTAGAGGAAGAAGCAAGAAAAGTAATAGAAAAATATCAAAAATAAAAATTAAATATCCTAAATAGTTGTGCTGTAAGATATTTTGCGTAATTTTCTTTTACTAACAAAAATGTTAGGGATTTGGAAATAACAAACACGAATCTGAATAAAGTAAAACAAAAAACAAACATACTCTGCAATTAAGTACAGGGCAAACCCTGATTTAAAGAGTATGTTTTTTAAATGCAATTTTTAACTGATTTTAGGCTAGGAAAAAATCATTTGAACACTTTTAAAGCAAATCTTTCCAGTCTATATTAAATATTTTATTATAAATATTTGTTATTTGGAGATTTACACAAAATTATTTAGACTACCCTGCGTTGGTATTTTTAATACTTTCAAACTTGTTTTTCAATTCATTAAATGATTCAGTAAACTGATTAAATGATGCTTCTTTATCTGGATTATCAGCATTATCGGTTCTATTCAATGCTTGAATCTCTTCTTTGTGTTTTTCTTTTAATGTTTGATCACTAATATTATTTTCAACTCATGATAAGGCATTGTTTTTGTAAGTTAAGTAAATGTTATGTCTTAAATCATTGATTGTGTATTCTTGAAAAATATTTCTAGCACTAGAGATGTTAAATCTATTTAATAAATTAGTTTTTTGTTGTCCTTCAAAATTATCTTCAATTAATTTTTTGTAAATTGTAAAATGTTCCACTCATGTATCAGGCACTAAAATATTTAAATCTTTAATACTTTTTGCTTCATTTATTAATTTAGCTATTTCAACTCTACCTTCAGCGTTTTCAATAGTGTAAGGAACCATTTTCAATATTTCTACTTTCTTTTTTAAAGCGTTCCCATACTCTTTTATTTCATTTTCTTTATTAGCAATGTTTTCTAAAGTTGTAGACTCAACTTGTGACTTGAAATACTCTTTTGTTTCATTCTCTTTATCTTTATTTATACCTGGGTAAGTAAATGAGTCTATTAATAGTTTTAAACTTTCTTTTTTAGCTTTAAAATCGTTTTGATTTTTAGCTTTATTCTTTACTAATTCTACTTCTTCTTTTGTTTTTGAATTTACTATTTCTTCTTGGAACGCTATTTTTTCTTCATTAGATAAATAATTTAATGAATTTATAAAGTTTTTTGATTCTTCAAAAAATAATTTTTGTTCAACTTCATCAGTAAGGTTTTTAAATTCTTCACTCGTATTTGCTTCATTTAATTTATTGTTTAATGATTCATGATTTTCTTCTGAGAGTTTAGAAATTTTTTCTTTTAAAGACGATACTTGCGTGTCTATTTCTTCTAATGATTTTTTAAAATCATTCATTTCCTCACTTGTTGTGATTCCATCAAGTAGAATCTTAAGCTCTTGCTTAGCTGAAGCAGCCATTGAAGGATAAGGTAACAATTCTATCATTTTTGCAAGTTCTTCTTTTCTATTTTTTAAATCATTTGACTCGTTTACCTCTTGTTTTGAATCTTTTTTATTTTTAGTTTTTAAGTTTGCAACTGTTATTGCTGTAACAATGGATCCGCCAAGCAATAAAGCAGAAGCCCCTATAATTCATGCTTTATGTTTATTTTTCATAATATCCTTTCGTTTCGGGGCATATTATATCAATATATAAAAAAATGTGAAAACTTTTTCATGCTACATTTGTGTAAAAAAATCAAGAACAAAAAATTCTTGATTTTTTAATTATAACAATGAAAATTCTTGGTGGTAAAACTTAAAGTGTTCAGGTTTTATATAGTATTTTGCAGCTATACATATACTATCATCATCATAACCAAACAACATTAAAACCATCATATCCTCATAACCTAATCTATTAGCATTCTTTTCAAAATGAATGTCATAAACAATATTTTTAATTGGCTCTCTTTCAGAAAGGATATCGATTAATGGTTTTGATAAATCTACTGGTTCAAATTTATCTAAATTCTTTGTAGAAATTCAAATATCTGCTTCAGCAATAACTTCACCTTTTTTGTAGAAAGATTTTTTAAACATTCTTGTTCCATCAACAAAAATAATGTTTCTTTCTTCAAACCATTCTGGCAGTACAAAATCATGCATTTCTTCACCTCATTGTTTGTCTACTTTTAATAAAAAACTAACGGGTTTAATCAAGTTATGAAAGTTTTCCGCAACAAAATGTCCTCTTTTAGAAATTGAGTAAACAGCTCCTAGAGCATTTAATTTTTGGTACGCTGAAACAACAACACTTCTAGAACAGTTAAATCTCTCCATTAAAGCGTGCTCTGAGGGCATAATTTTGTTCACTGGCACTTTTTTAGACTTTATCAAATCAATTAAGTATAAAATAATGCTATTTGTTTTTGTATTATCTTCTTCGTTTAAAGGGTTACGTTTAATTGCTTTTTTAATTTCAGGAAAATTGTCTATATTTTTCTTATATGTTTTACTCATAATAAGAATTATACTATACTTTATTTTCTTATTAATTCAAAAATAACAATTCCACCTTGCTCTATTTCGATATTTCAGCTATTGTTTTTTGCTTTATACATATATAAAGGTTTAAAATGGAATTTTCTAGAGATCTTTCCAGCGTGTAAAAAAGGGTTTTGATAATTACAAAAACCAAACAATAAAAGTCTGTTTGCATTTTTTGAATCAGCACGCACAGTAAAACTAGAATAGTCTTGAGAATCAATCACTTCGTAAGGATTAATTATTGTATTAACATCAGTTTTAGAAATAAAACTATTTGCATTTCTTAGTTCAATCATAAATTTTATAAAGTTAAATAACGAGTCTTTATCTTTTTGCGCTTCGTCTGCTGATTGTAAACTTAATGCTGAAGTGAGAAGCACATGATCTTTTGTAGATTCTTTAACTTTATTATCAAAAATATAGCTATTTTCTTCTACTTTATCTCATTTCATAGGTTCTCTTAAAGACGGATCACCATATTCTCTTGTACCGTAATACATTAATTCATTACCATAATAAACTAAAGGTGTTCCAGGAAGCACTAATAATTGCATCATTGCAATTTTATGAGCATCTTTTTCTGATTGTGTTAGTTTTTTATCATTTTGATAACCTTTCAACTTAGAAACTTGCATTCTATATGAATCTAATCATCTTAAAACGTCATGATTATCTAAAAAAGGTATTCATTTTGACTTTGTAGAAGCATCTTGATACATTTTTGTAACTCTATATAATTCTTCGAAAGGTACTCTAACATCTGGATTATGTCTAAAAAATTTAAAACCATCATAAACTGTATCTAAAGCAAACTCATCATTATACTTAGTATACTCTAAAGCTTTTAATGAATCCGTATGAACTCATTCACCCATCATGAATACTTCATCTCTACCATTTTCTTGATTTGTTATTTCGTTGCTTGCTTTTCTTAATAGTGAGAAGATTTTTGCTTCATTAAAATTATTTTTCGTTTCCTGCTCACTTGAATAAAACTCTGCAAAGGCGTCGTATCTAAATCCGTCAACACCTACTGCTGTTCAAAACTTTTGAACTCCTATAAGTTGATCTATAACATCCTTATTATCTAAATTGAGATCAGGCATACCATAAGTAAATCTACCCAAATATCTTCTATTTGTTGCTTTCTTGTTTTGATCTAACTTAATATATTTTGATCTAACTTCTGGTGTGTCAGTTTTCACATCGTGATCTATATAGTTTGGTTCAAATCTGTAGAATGGTTCAAACTTTTTGTTTCCATAAAGAGCTTCTTGAAATCAAGGGTGTTCATATGAGGTGTGGTTAAAAACTAGATCAAGATAAACTTTTATCCCGTTTTTATGTGCTTCTGATAAAAAGTCTATAAAAGCAGTCATTCCACCAAGTTGTTCTGCCACATCGCAGTAATCAATAACAGAATATCCATGATATGAAGAAGCAGAGTGAATAGGACTTAACCATAATTGGTCAACCCCTAAATCGACAAGGTATGGTATTTTATTTTTAAGACCAATAAAATCTCCTATACCATCATTATTTCCATCCGCAAAGTTATAAACTAAAATCTGATAAATTACATTAGTGTCTCTTTTTTTAATAAACGGAGATGCTTTAGGAGCAGTCTTTCAAAGTTCAATATAATCTAAATTGTAATTTTGTTTGTTAAACTTAACATCATCTCAAATTGCATATTCTTTTCTAATTTGATTTTTTAAATATTTTTTAAAAATTAATTCTTTCTTTATATTTTCATAAAACTTTTTCATATCAATATTTTACTTGTTTTTTCTTTGGTTTTATTTTGACCAATCAAGTTTAAAGCAAGGCAATTCTATAAAATAAAATGATTAAAATAGTGAATCAAAAAACTTAACAACAAATGGATGTTAAGTTTTTTGATTATTTGCTAAACCAAATTCTATTTTTTACTTTTGATAGCGAATTATTATATTTGGTTAAATCAGTTTTTTCAGAAATTTTGTTAATTAAAATAGAATTTATATTTGGAATATTCTTTTTTTCAATAAAAATTAAATATTGTCCTGAAATAAGTTGCTTTTCATAATCACCATAAGTAATATGGTGAATTTTAACAGTGTTGACATTCACTTCAACTGAGTCAATTGGTTCTCTTGAACTATAATTAGAATAATAAATAATATAATACTTATTCATAAAATCTTTTTCAAAAATTTTATTAAATTGCTTAGAAAAATCATATCAATTATTATTAATTTTTGTTTTCTGCTCTTGTGAGTGTATTTCAGAAATTATTTTACTTTTAAACATTTCCGTACTTTCTACTAAAAATGATACTTTTCTATTTCTAAAATCTGTTGAATTTCATAAATTATTATTTAATTTATAAATATTTTCAACAATTGTTTTTTCTGAATCATAAGATTCTAAATTTTGGTATTTATTTTGGTTACAAGAAATTACGGAAAGACTTATTGCTGAACTTAATACTTTTAGTAAGATTCATTTCATTGATTTCATTTTGTCCTCGCTTATTTAATAATTTTTATAATTAAATTATATAAAAACTATAATAAAAAAACAATAATCACTAAATGATAATTGTTTTTGCATATAAATTAGTTTTTGCTATCTATTTTCTAATTTTGCTTCAATCAATTTCTTTAAATTTTCAGTCTCGTTTGATTTTTTAGCAAGTATTTGATCTTTTGTAATGAATCCGAAAGATTTTCTTGATAATACTACAAAGAAAATGTTAAAGAATCCTAAGAACATACTAATTCATGTTAGTATGTAGCTAAATTGACCGCCAAATTCTTTTACTGGAGAGTCAACAAGTTCTCCAAATTCATCTTCTTGTTTACCTATATTTTCTTTATAAACTTCAACTGGTTGAAGTGAAATAATAAAGAATAATAATATAAATATAACTGGAATAATTCAAGTTAATACTCTTAAATATAAATCGCCATTTCCTTGGTTCTTAAACAATTTATATAAAACGATTGAAATCAATATTAAAGAAATTAATGTAAGAAATAACATTACTGAGTTTAAACTCATAAAAACAGCTAGCAATTGATATGTAGGTGAGTTTTTACGAACTAGTTCGTCACTTCAATTTTTACTTAGTTCACCACTTTTAATATATTCATATTCAAAGTCAATTCGATCAAGAAACAACTTGATCATTGTTAATTGAAAAACAAAAATAATAAAAAGTGATAATAATAAAATTATTGAAAAAGTTTTTCTTTTAAAATAATTTGATTCTGCAAATTTCATTTTAATTAATTCTATCTTCAGTTTCTTTATCAAAGATATGAATTCTTGAAGTAACAAATTCTACATAAACTTGTGAAAATAATTCAAATTCTTCACTATTTGAAGCATTAACAATAAACTCAGTATCCTCATTGATTTTAACAACAACTAATTGATCTTTACCAATTAATTCCACATTTGAAATCTTACCTTGAACTGAATTTGGTAATTGTTTATATTGAATTCTTAAATCTTCACTTCTAAAACCAATTACTAATTTTTGTCCATCTAAAAGTTTTGATTTAGTTTCTTCATCTAATGAAATTTGGATTTTTTCTGTTGCATCAACTATCAATCCATTTTTAAATGTTGCATCAAAAGTATTCATAGTTGGTGAACCAATGAATTTTGCAACAAAGACATTAGCAGGTTTAAAGTATAATTCTTTACCCTTTCCGTTTTGTTGAATTTTTCCATCATTGAACACGACAATTTGGTCACCCATAGTCATAGCTTCTAACTGGTCATGAGTAACATAAATACTTGTTGTATTTAACATACGGTGAATATTTACAATTTCACGTCTCATGTTTTCTCTAAGTTTTGCATCAAGGTTTGAAAGAGGTTCATCCATTAAGAATACAAGAGGTTTTCTAGCGATAGCACGACCGATTGCAACACGTTGTCTTTGACCACCAGATAAGTCCCTAGGTTTTCTGTATAAATAATTGTCTATTTTTAAAATCTTTGCAACATCTTTAACACGCTTATCAATGACGTCCTTTCTTTCTTTAGCAATTTTTAAACCAAAAGAAATATTATTATAAACGTTCATGTGTGGGTATAAAGCGTATGATTGAAAGACCATAGCTATATTACGTTCGTTTGGGAGTAAGTTATTATATCTTTTGTTGTTGAATAATAAATCTCCCTTAGTAATTGAGTTTAAACCAGCAATCATTCTTAGCAATGTTGTTTTACCACATCCTGATGGTCCTAAAAAGATACAGAATGTACCAGGTTTAATTTCTAAATTTATATTATTCAAAGTGTAATGCTCATTACCTTCATATTTTTTTGAAATATTCACAAGTTTAATATGAGCACCACTATTTGAGTTGTAAACTTCACCAACTTCTGAAATCATTTGATCAATATCAATTGTTTCAAACCCTTCATCAGCTAGTTCAAGTTCTGAGTTTGGTTTAATTACGTTATCATTTAAGTCTTTTTGTGATTTTTTGTCTTTTTTAAATAGCATTTCTATCCTTTCACAGCTCCATCACTTAGTCCACCAACTATGTATCTTTGTAAATACATAAATAAGGCGAATGCTGGAAGTGAAGCTAAAATTGAACCAGCTGAATAAGCACCAAAGTTAACATGTTTTTGTTCTGCGGTAATAAATGTGTCTAAACCTATTGCAAGTGTTTTTTGATCATTTTCAATTAAAACAAATTTAGGCAATATAACATCAGTAAATGGTGTTAAGAATGATCATAATGCAACCATTATTAAAGCAGGTTTAATAACAGGTAAAAGTATTTTGAAGAATAAACCTCAGTTGCTGCATCCGTCAATTTTTCCTGAATCATCTAATTCTGATGAAACAGTATCTAAATAACTTTTTAGCATAAATGTATTACCTGCTATGGCTCCACCTGAATAAATTAAGATTAACATTCCTACACCAGAAATACCTAAGGTACCTCCAAGTTTAACAAGAATGTATAACGAAATAAGTGATGATGTTGCAGGAATCATTTGTAACATCATAATAATTGTTAATGAATGTTTTGAACCGGTAAATTTAAATCTTGAATATGCATATCCGTTTAATGCAACGGCTAATGTAGAAATAACTGAAGTTGTCCCTGCAATAATTAAAGTATTAGCATATCATGTAGTGAATAAACTACGTTCACTTTCAAATAAATATCTAAAGTTATCAAAACCAAATTCAAACGGTGTTAAACCAATGATACGGTTGTTTGCAATATTAAATGATGAAGTAACAAGAGAAACGATTGGGAATAAAATTATGATTGCTCAAAATATAAGAATAATGTAATTAAAAAATAGTCAAATAATTTCTAAAAATGTAGGCGGTTTAGAATCTGATTCATTAAATTTTAAACGTTTTGGAGAAAGTTTTTTTTCTGATACTTTTAATGAATCAAATTTATGTCTATAAAATAATTGTCTTTTTAATTTATTTATCATACTTAATCTCTCCTTGACATTGATTTAATAAATCCTCTAGCACTAACTGCTATACTAAATGAAGCAGCAAGTGTTGTTAAGGCAGCAGCAAAAGCTTGGTTACCTTCAATGTTTCCTGATGATGTTGTTAATTTGTAAACTCAAGAAATAATAATATCTGTTGAAGCTTCACCAAATGATGTTGATTCTGCGTAGCTTGGGCCTCCACCTGTAAAAATAGAAATTGTTGTAAAGTTGTTAAATGCTCCTACAAATTGACCAATAAGCATAGGCGCAATTGAAATTAATAATGATGGTAGTGTAAGATATCAGAATAATTGTCTTCCTTTTGCACCATCAACTGAACCCGCTTCATAAATATCTTTTGGAATTGATTGTAAGTTTCCTGTAACTAACATGAATATTCAAGCGTAACCAATTCATGTTTGCACAAGAACAACTAGCACTCTTGCTGTCCCGATTTCGTTAAGTCAGTTCTTAGATTGACTAATAAGTCCCATTCCAAGTAAAATAACGTTAATAACACCTTCATCACCACCTCTAAATAAACTTCTGATGAATGTTAGTGTTACGAATGCAGGAATAGCTCATGGAAGAATGTAAATAAGTCTAAATAGTTTTTTAAATCTAATTCTATGGTTATTTGTTAAAACCGAAATTATGATACCCAATGAAATAGGCAATATTGTCGAAGCAACAGTTCAAACCAATGTTCATAAAATAACTCTTTGCAATGATAAAAATAGATTTTGTTCTCTAAATATTCATCATTTTCCTCATTGTTTAAGTCCTACTCAATCAACTGATTGTGCTGGAGCTTCATGTTTGAAACCATAGTTTGTGAATGAAACTAAAATAGAAGTAATAACTGGAGTTGCCACAATAAACACCATTAAAATTCATCCTAAAAGAGAAATCATTCAAGGGAATCCGCTTGTATTTAATCATCTCTTAGTATGAGCTCATTTACTTGGTCTTGATCCATACTCTAGTTGTTTAGCGACTCTATATGCTCCTAATGATGAAACTGTATGGAATACAGTAATAAACACCATCAAGATAACAGAGATAACACCTCCAAATAAATATATTCTAGCATCAGGGAAGACACCATTTTCAAAGCTATATAAATGGGCTCCTAGATCACTAAACCCTGGTATACCACCCATTTCTTGTCAATAAAACCCAAATGAAAAAGGAATAATTAATGTTAATGAAATTAATGAAACTAAACTCATTAAAATACCTTTTGCATATTGTTTAAAGAAGATTAATTCTGATAGCCCTGGGAATATAAAGTTAAGGAAAGCAGTTAATCAACGTAAGTTTCTCATGGTTTCAACAGGTATTGATTTTTGAGCTTCGGTAATTTTACTTTCATAAAGTTTTTTATTGATTTTTGTTTCGGCTAATTCTCTTCAAAATAATGATTTAAGAATTTCTTTATTAGATTGAATTCTTGATTTTAGTTTTTCTTCATTAATTGCTTCTTTTTTATATATATTAAGTTCAATTAATTTATTTTTATATGCCGGTTTAGAAATTTCTTTTGATTTAAGTTTTTCTTTTGCTTCTTTTAAATTGTGTTTATGTTCATTAAGAATTTTCTCTTTAGCAGCTTTAAAATCATTTTGTTCTTTCTTATAAACGCCTTCTTTTTTAAGTTCATCTAATTTAGTGGTTGCTTCAATTTTTTCATAACGATATTTTAATCTTGTTAATCTAGAGTCAATAAACGCTTCTTTTAATGCCTTAGATTCCTCTTTATTAAAATGTCCTTCATATGTGTATTTTTCACGAGCCAATCCAACAAGATTTTTGTATTGTGATTTAATTAATAATTTACCTTCTTTAACAGATCTATAAAAGTTTGTTTTTGTCAAGAAGAATCTAATAGCATTTTGAGCTAACTTACTGTTAAATTTATTTTCTGAATAATACTTAGATAATTCATTTTCTTTATTTTGGAGTTCTTCAAAAGAAAGTTTGTTTAAAGAAAAATCAAATTTATTTACTTCAACTTTATGTTTCAATAAATAGTTTGTTAAATCTTTATATACTTGTATTCTTGATCTTACTTTTTGAATTTTTAATTCATTTTTGTAATTTGATTTTATTTGTGCTACCTTGCTTTTAGAACTTTCGATAATAGAATTTGAAATATTATTATTCTTGTTTTCATTAGACTTAATTAGAGATTCTTGTTCTTTAATTTTTGCTAATGCTTCTTTTTTACTTATTTTTGCTTGCAATCTTTGTTGTTTTAAATTTTCATTATATTCGTATTCAAGTTTTAAAATCTTTTGTTGAGTTTCTAATTTAATATTTTGTTGTTCTTTAATAAATAATTCTTTTTGTAATTTGTGAGTTTCGTTATATTGTCTTAATAACTCACTTTTTTTAGCTTGAAGAGATTCTCTTTGCTTTTCTAAATTGCTATATATATTTTTAAAGTATTCAGAAATATTTGATGATTCTTTAAATTTATTTACTCAATTTAACTCAATAGGTAATAATAAATGTTCAATTTTAGAAATATCAAAATCCAAGTCTTTATAATTAGAAATATATAAAAGAATTATGTTGTAAATAGTATATTTTTTAAATAATTCTTGTTCATCAACAAAGGTTCTTTCTTGTAACTTGTGAATATTTTCAATTTTGTATTCTACTTCATCAGCTGATTTTGTTAATGAATAAACAAAATCTTGTGCATAACTTTGAATATCTTTTTTACTTTTGTTTAGTTTTTTAATCTCAAACTTCAATAGTGATTCCATTGAATCAAAATATGAAAGTTTTTTGATTGAATCCTTTAGCACTACAACTTTATTTTTGTATGCTACTTTATGACTTGCTAATTCTCTTTTTAGGTTGTCATTTAATTTTGTTCTTGCTCTTAAGAACAAATCTTTGTCAACCTTTTCTTGAGACTTAATTCTATCATTAGTTCTCATAAAAATGTTTCTTACTTGTTTTTTGTAAGCTTTTAAGTTGTTTACGGAGCTAGGTAAGATACTATCAAAAGATTCGCCATATCAATTATAAAGTTTTAATTCTTTCATAATTATTTGCTCCTTCCTTTATGTATTTTATATAACTCATAGTTGTGGAATTTTCTTTGAATATGGAATTGTACTGTCATTCATAATAAATTTAAAATAATTGTTATTGTAATTGCTGATATGATGCTCCCAAACACAATTTGAATGCTTGAAAGTAACTTTGTGCCTTGGTAAAATGGCATAAATGCAATTGCTGAGAAAACAATTATTCAAGAAATAAGGAATATGTAGCCATATTTTAATTTATGCCTTAAAAGAACAGCATAAAACATATAAAAGACAATAACTAGTGTATTCGATAAATATGAAATTAATGTTTTCGTTGCAACTTGTTGCCCTAGTTGAGCTACTTCTTCTTCACTTAAACCATGTGTGATTTTTTCATATTCAGATGTTTTAATACCCATTCCAAAGGGTATTAATAGTCAAACAAGTAACGCCACTGTTAGTAGCGCTACTTGTGTTAGTATTATATAAAAATTATTTTTATTTATGTGTGATTTGTATTTATACATTATTAAAATTCAACTGATGTTGTTGAGTTAGAAACGTTTAATTTTCCAGCAACTTCGTCAAATTTTTGGCTTAATACATTAGCGATTTCATCAACAAATTTATCGATTGAATCAACTTTTTTCTCAGCCATTTGTTTGTATAATTCGGCATTACCAAATGTTTGATCATTCATGAATCCTCAAACAGGTGTGAATTGTGGGTTTGAATTGTCTGGACGTGTTTTTTGTGCTTTAAGAACACCTAACCCACCTTCAGCAATTGATTGAGTTGATGAAAATACTTTTAATAATTTGTTAAATGTTAATTTCTTTTCAAATTGAGTAATTTTTTCATCAACTTCTTTGAATGTTGCTTCTTTTCCTGTTACATATTTACTATTTTCATAAATTCCTAAAACAGCTGCTCTAACTTTTGCTGGGTTAAGGTATGTATTTAAGTATAAGCCAACAACTCTTGTTAAGTTTTCATCTGTTATTGTGGTTTCGTTTTTGCTAAATTCTGAAATAAATTCTTTAGCTTTTGCAAGCACTTCTGATTTAATAGTGTTAATTTTTTCGCTGTTACCTGCTTTTTTATCTTCTAAAAGAGCATTTGTTAATTTTTGAATTAATGCTTCTTTTTCTTCGCCAGAATCACCATTAGCTCCAAAGATGAATTTTTCTACTTTTCTCATATGGAAAGCAATTGCACCTTCTTTTAATTCAGCTGCTTTTTCACTTTTTAAAGCGTTTTCTTTTAATAATTGGTTTCCAACTAATCATTGTTGGTTATCTGTTGCATCTGCTGCTAATTTACCAACCAAATCATCAACATTAGAAACTCCTAGAATATATGCAACAGTATTTCTTAAAGGTAAAATATCTAAAACTTCAATACCGTTGTATTCTTCATCTGACAATGCAGATGGTTTTTTAATTTCGTTTTTAAGTTCTGATCCTTTTAATTGGTTGCTCTCAGCATCTGCAGCTGTTTTATCGTTTTCTGCAGATCATGAGTTTCCTCAATTACCTCTTGTTGCTAATGAAGAGATTTCACTAATTTTTGTTTGAGCATCTGTTCTAAGAGCATCATAATCTTTGAATCCTAAAGATTTTGCGAATTCTGTAACTAAATTAAGTTCTGCTTCATTTTCTTTTCTAACATCATCTACAAGAGCTTGTTGAACTTTTCCAGAAAATGGAATTTTTGAATCTTTTTTAAAGTATTCTTTGTATGAAGATACTTCGAACATTGCTTTAAATAAATCTTTGAAAGCTTGCTTTCTTTCAGGAGATGAACCATTGTTTCTTGAGTTAATTCCATATGCTCATGCACCTGGACCTTGAAGGTATTCGTTATCATTATCTGTTTTTACAACATTGAAGAATGATTGAGCTTTTGCTGATTTTTCAGCGTTTTGAGTATCTCAAGAACCAATAACTGTATAATCTGCTTTTCCACTAGTCATTAAACTGAAGATTTTTGCTTGAGCATTACCAACATCTTTAGATAAAACTTCTTTTAAATCACCTTGTGTAATACCCTTTTGTCCTCAAACTGTTTTAGAAAAATCTGATTCTGATTTTAGGTATGCTGCTTCATAAATTGGGTAGAATAATCCAGCCATTACTTTTAAGGCTGATTTAAAGTTATCGTGGTATTGATTAGTTTTAATAAATCCTGATGTAATTTTTGCTGTTTTAGCATCAGTATATAAAATTCTTTGCATTAAATTTGTTTTCTTCAAAGTTTCATCATTAGATGTAGTTCTAATTTTTTCAAATGCACCTGCTAAAACTCCGTTTCCAAACCAGAAATCTTGGAATCTTAATAATGCTTTTCCTTGTACAACTAATTCTTGTAGTGTGTCAGTACTTGCATTTTTTAACTCGTTTGCAGCTTCTGTTTCTGATAACCTTGAAGCTAGAATTAAACCTTCTGTGTTATGTCTAATAGCCATTAATTTAGATTGAGATTTACCATCTTTACGACCCCTGATTGTTCCGAATTGTTTCATAAGATCAATTTCTTCTTTTGTTGCACCGATTTTTTGTGCAACTTCTTCAAATAATTCAGGAATAAAGTCTTCGATATATGCTAATTTTTTAGATTGAGTGAAATCTGTTACACGGTCAGCTGGCATATAAAAGATATCAGCTACATCTTTACTATTAATACCTTGAACATTAATGTCTAATGCTCCTCAAACGTCTTTTTGGAATGTTTTAATCTTGAATTTTTTTGCTGATTCTGTTTTTTCGTAAAGTTTAATAACTTCGTCATAAAATTCTTTTTGAACCCCATCAACAGCAATGATAATTTCTTTGCTTTCTTCTTTTTGTTTTGATGATGGTGTACATGAAATTGCTGCTGCAAATGATCCTGCAGTTAATAATCCGACAGCTGGTAAAATAAATTTACTTTTTTTCATTTTGATTTTTTCCTTCTGCGTTATTCAAACGCTAATTCATTTTTTTGATATGCAATAATAAGAAAGATGATTGCAATTGGTGACAATAATAAAAGAGATGATAACGCACCAAAGATAGCAAATATTTTATTAAATTCGGTTTTCTTTAATATATAGAAAACATGAATTGATAAAACGAAATTAATAATATAAGCAATAAGTAAAACTGATATAAAAATTCTGTTTTCATATGAATTAAATTTTGTGAAAAGATTTTCATAAAAATTCGTCTCATTACTTATATTTTTTACATCTTTTACAACGTAGAATAATATAATACTAAGAATCATTATTAAAATATTCGAAAATATCATAAATAAATATTCTAAAATTTTTGGTTTATAACGTCTTTCGACTGGATATTTACCTAAAAATACGTATCTTAACTTCGTTTTAAAAGGAATTTTTTTAAAATGAATTTGCTTTTTCATATTTCTTAATAATATTTTATCAAAATTGTAAAAAAAATGGCTTTTTCGCCATTTTGTACACCATAGGTAATGATGTTTTACCTTGACTAGTCAAGTTACTTTTTCTCTATCAAGAATGCTGCGTATTTACCTATTCCAGTTCCTTTAATAATCTCTCTATTTTCTTTTATATAGTTTGTGAAATTATCTCCAAAGAACTTTTTCTTGATTTTATATTTTTCACCAAGCATTATTTTAGATTCTTCACTAGTTGATGAAGAATAAATTATTAAAATATAAGTTCCATCATCATTTTTTCTTAATGTGGTATTATATTCCGAAAAATCATCTCTGTGTGGCAGAAACTCAACAACTTCATTAATGGCAGGTACAACATACTTTGCATCCATTTCACTTAAAGATTTATAGTCTTTTCTTAAAGAAATTAATTGTGAAAGAAGGTTATATGATGATTTCTTATTACTTATAATGCTTTCAACTGTTCCTTCACCTGTTGATGCTTTAGTTTGAATATGATCGTCAGGATTTCTTTTTTCATAAAAGTTAACATTTTTAGAAACATCTTTTCATCAAAATGCTTCACGAACATTTACATCTCTCGGTCTTGGAGCACCCTGCATTAGTATTTCATTACCATTGTATAATGTTGGAAGACCCCCTCTTGATAATAACGAAAATAAAGCTGAAATATATGCATTTCTTTCTTTATCTGTTAATTTATGAGGTTGATCGTTGATTTCATTATCGAAATTTTCGGCTCTAAACTTATTAATTCATCTATCCACATCGTGGTTATCTAAAAAAGGTATTCATTCTCTTTTTCTACCATTTTTATCAGTTAATCTATTAATAAGATCAACTTCGTTGTCAGAATTCAATATCAAGAATGTTGAGTCTTTTCATCTAGCACCGTCAATTAAGCTACTTAAAGCGACTTCGCCGCTATTATTGAATCAATTGTTTTGCGCATATGAATCAGAAGAATCACCTCATCATTCTCCAAACATAAATGCATCTAATGATGAACGAGATATTCCGTTTTCTTCTGCCTTTTTATATTCTTCATTCATTTCTTTTCTGAATTTAGCAAACAATTCTCTCTCTTCACCCTTAGAAGAATTTCCTTTGATTTTGTTTTTTGAATCAAAAATGTGGTAAAAAGCATCATACCTAAACCCATCAATACCTTTAGCTGCCCAAAATTTATGCATGTTAGTAATTTCTTTAATTACTTCTGGGTTTTTTAAATTTAAATCTGGCATTCCGGCTCAAAATTCGCCTACTCACTTTAGATCACTTTTAGGAGGGTTTTTTTCAGGGTTTTTTGCATCATAAACATTTCTAAAAAAATGTCTTATGTCATCTTTTTGCTCCTTTTCGCCTCCATTAATATTTTTATCGTACATATAATAAAAATTTCTATATTTAGGGTCATTTTGAAGTGCTTTTTGGAACCATGGATGCTCATAAGATGTATGATTTATTACAACGTCCATAATAACTCTTATACCTCTTTTATGTGCTTCTATTAAAAATTCATCAAAAGCTTTCATTCCACCTAATTCAGGAGCCACATCTGTATAATCAATGACATCATATCCATGATATGATGAAGAGGGGTGAAATGGAGAAAGATATAATGTGTCAATACCTAAATTAGAAAAATAATCCAAATTATTTTTTAACCCAATAAAATCACCAATACCGTCATTGTTTCCATCCGCAAATGAATATACAGTTAATTGATACATAACATTTGATCTTTTTAAATCTTTATTAAAAGGCGCAATGTTTTTAACATTTTTTAACTCATCTTCATATGATAAATTATTTAAGTTATTAGTTTTGATGTAATCAACAAAATTATCATCACCTCAATTAAGTAATGTTTTTGACTTTTTTAACTTTTTGTATTCAGTTTCCTTATCAAATTTTTCAGAATTACACGAAATAGTTATAAATGGTAGTGATAATAATGGCGCAATACCAAATAAATGTTTTTTTATTTTTTTCATAATTCAAATTTTAATTAAATATTTTAAAAAAGAATGTTTAATGTAAATTTCTTGATAAGTCAAGTACTACTTTAACCACTTCTTAAAGGGCTTAATTTATTGAATTTGTGAAAAATATTTTTTTAAATATTATAGATATATTCATTATATTAATGTTAATCTATATGCTTTATAAATGTTGGAAGTACTCACAAAAAATCTTAATTGTTTCAAAAAAACCAAATACAATTCATTTTGCTTTTGGTTTTTTAATTTGATTAGATTTTAAATATAAAATAAAAAAGTAAACTAAAAAATATACGTTATTATGCGTACTGAAATATATTGCAATATAATAAAATATGAAAATGTTATCATAAAATGATATAATTTAAATATTAAGAAAACAATAAAGGATAAATAACATGAAAAAGAAATTTTGATCACTATTCGTTTTACCATTTTTCCTATCTGTCGGGTGTTCTAATAATGAAATAAATACGCATCAAGATAAAAAAGTCATCAATGAAAGTGATGAAATTGTCCATAAATATAAAGTTGATAAACGTTGATATAACTTATTAAACACTTATTACAAGGATAATTTTGATAATAAAGAAAAATTGCAATATCTTTCAAATGATCAATCATGGGTAATTATAAGAATATTAATACACCCTTTATACAGTTTAGATTACAAAAAAATTGTTGAGAATTTTTTAGATAATATTAATCCAAATGAATTAAAAGACTTTAACACAGAATCGCTTAAACTTAATTATCTAATTTATATTTGAAAAACACTTTCGTTTAACTCCGAAATTAAAAGTGAACCATTTCAGTTTGATACTTTTGATTCAGATAACGTTACAAAAATAAATAGAGAAAAGCTAGACATTGATTCTATTGCGAGGCAAATTTTAGATAATAAAGATAAAGAAAGAACATTATTAGAAAATAGTTACGCACCTTTTTTATTTGAGAGCATTAGACACAACTCAGACTACACGGATGATTATTTATATAATGATTACGACTCATTTAAAAAACACCCATATGACTTTGAAAAATTTTGGTTCCATATCTTGTATAACCATAAGGTGGGACCTTTCTCCGAAATAGTTGAAACAAATTCTGTAGATGAAGGTAGAGAATTTATTAATAGCTCTACATATAGAGCTTTTTCTGAGTTATGAAATTATAAGCTATCAGATGATGAAAATATAAATAATGTCTTATTTAATATTTATAATAAAGGAGAGTTTCTTTCAATAAAAAATGTAAACACAATTAATCATGAATCAGCAAAAGAAAATGAAATAAATATAATATTTAATTCGAATCAAGAATTAAATATTAAAGAAAAATTTAGCATAGAAACTAAAGAAATAATTTTAAATAATGAATTTCTTATACGAATAATTAATATTATTGAAAAACCTAAATTACACACCTTTGGAGAATTTAGAAACATTTATCAATTAAATAATAGAAAATGATTTACTAATACAAAACCTTCCGAAAATAAAGATTATAAATATATAATTAATACTAAAAAGATATTTACTAAAGATCATTCTAATCTAAAAAAAATTTATTTAGTGAAAAATGATAATATTTTTACTTATTCTCATAACTCATCATATCCATTCATGTTAAAAAAGTTTATTAAATATTATTACGAAAAGTATGACATTAAGGAAAATTCATTAGTGTTATCTTTAGATGATTTTTTTCCAAAATTAAAAAATGCTCAAGAGTATGAAAAATTATTGTATACGTTTATAATAAAAGTTAATAACTGATAATTTCTTTTTCCTTATAAAACTCATAGTTTTAAACCTATACATTTTATTAGAACAAAAAAACATTTAGGATTATCTAAATGTTTTTTTGTTATTTTTTATTTCTTTAATTCTAATTTTTCTACTTTTACATTTTCTAAGTATTTTTGAGTTTTGAACAAATCACCGACTCACTCAGAAGCAACAGTCCCCATTGCTGCTGAATTAGAAAGTTTGAAAGATTCATTTGCATTATTACTTTTTAAATAATTTGCACTAAAAATAGAAATCATTGTGTCACCTGCACCTGTTGAAGAAACAACATTAATAGGCTTAATTATGCTTGCTTTGAATATTTCATTTTGATCAGTTAATAAATATGAACCGTTTTTATCCATAGAAACTATAACGTTTTTTGCGCCTAGTTCTTGTATTTCTTTCATGCTATTAATTAAGTCATTTTCGCTTTTAATTTGAACTTGTAAATTTCTTTGTAATTCGTCAATATTAGGTTTAACAACAAAAGGTTTAAATGATAAGAATTCTTTAAATTTAGATGAGTCTACATCTATAACAAAATTCACTTTATTCTTATTTAAAATATTTAGTATGTCAAATAAAAATTCTTCATCACTAATTCCCATTATTAATAAAATATCTTGAGAAGTTAATTTATTTAGTTTTTCAGAAATTTGTGATTTTAAATTTGAGTTTAAAACGGTTCTAGGTCCATTTAATTCAAAAGAATTTTGAGCACCATAATATTTAATATTAATTCTAGTTTTCTCAGGATGATCAATATTTTGTATTTTTACATTTTCTTTTTCAAAAATTTCTTTAAAAGAATCTAATGTATTTTTATCAAAAACGCTTAAAGCAATATTATTAAAACCATGTCTTTCAAGAATAACAGATGCGTTTATACCCTTACCACCTGGTAAAAGCATAAAATCTTTGTATCTATTAACTTCTTCTAATTCAAACTTATCTGATTTAATTAATAAGTCACTAGAAGGAGATAAAGTTAATGTATAAATCATAATTAAGCTTTTTTCTTCTTAATAATTAATTTTTTTGTTCAATTAGGATATTTTTTATTAATGTGACTAAATAAAATGATTGAGCCTGCCTGTGCTAAAGCACCTAATAAAATAGCTAATACTCAAAATGTTATTCCTAAACCTAAAGAAGCTCCGAATCCTGAAACAAGGTTCGTTCTTGCTAAGAAAGCAACAAATATTCCTCCATGTGGAGCAATTATATTTACTCCTAGAGTTGCTGAAATAATACCTGCAACTGCACCACCAATAATATTAGCTGGAACTAATACTTTTGGGTTTTTACTTGTATATGGAATTGCTCCTTCAGAAATGAATGAAAGTCCAAAAATAATATTTGAGTATTTTCCTGAACTTATTTCTTCTTTTGTTCAAAGTTTTTTACTAATAAACATTGAAATTGCAATACCTAGTGGAGGTACCATACCTGCAGCCATTACAGCAGCCATAGATACTGATGAAGTACCGTTAGCAATTGTTAATGTACCGAAAATATATGCAGCTTTGTTGATTGGACCACCTAAATCAATAGCCATCATAGCACCTAAGATAAGCCCTAAGATTCATGCTATTTCTTTTTTGTTTTGGAATAATTGTAAGAATAAAACTAATCCTAAGTTAACAAATATTAAAACAATATTAACAGCTCAGAAAGTAACTGCAATAGTTAATGTACCAATTAAAGGTATAAATAAAATATTTTTAATACCTTGCATTGTTTGTGGTAATTTTCCAAAAACATATTTTGAAAATACTATTACCATAGCTGCGGCAAAAAATGCACCTAAAATTCCACCTATAAATCCTGAACCTGTTCCTAAGAATGCTCCTGGATTATTAACTCCTGATCTTACTATTGCTGATTCTAAAAAGCCATAGGTACCTGCTATTTGTCCGCTTGCTATTGCTCCTACAACAAACCCAGGTAAAAGACCTTGTCTACCTACTAACGAGAATGTTATATAAGCAGATAAAACAGGGACAGCTAAACCTAAACCTAATTTCCCGATATCAAAAACAATTTTTGATACAGGTTTATTAAATCCAAAACTACTTAAAAATGCTGGAGAATTAACATCAACTCCTGAAGCAGTTCCTGCAATAATATCTATTAAGAAACCAATTGCTAATAAAATTCCGCCAAAAACAATAAATGGAAGCATATGTGATATCCCTGACATCAATGAACGACGCATTTTTTTAGCAAAACCATCAAATGTCATTTCAGCATCAGATGAATCATCTTGTTTCGAAGATGAGCTAATCTTTAATTTAGCACCTTTTTTATCAAGTAAGTCTTGAATATATTTGTGTGGGTTATGAATTGCTTTTTGAGTAGAGATTTCTAAAACATTATTTGCATCAGCAAATTTGTTTTTTTCTATTTCTCTATCAACTGCTAATAAAACACCTTTAGCTTTTTGGATATCTTCTACTGTTAATTTATTTTTAACACCCTCAGCACCTTGTGTTTCGACTTTGATTTTAAGATTCATTCTTTTAGCTTCTTCAATCAATTTTTCTTTAGCTAAAAATGTATGTGCTATTCCTGTTGGGCAAGCTGTAACAGCAACTATATCGTAATAATCATCATCATTCGAATCTTTGATTTCTTCTTTTTGGTCAAACCGATTTAATAAGTCTACAAAAGCTTCAGCGCTATCAACTTTTCTTAATTCACTAACAAATTTTTCATTTATTAATAATGTTGATAATTTTTGCATCACTTCAATATGCCCTGATTCTCTTTCATTTTTTGATAATGCAATACCAAAAATAAAATCTACAGGTTTGTTATCTAATGATTCTCATTCTAAGTTATTAACTTTTGCAAAAAGTAATGTACTTTTTGAAATTACGTCATCACCTAAATGAGGCATAGCGATTTTATCACCAATACCTGTTGAACCTTGTTTTTCTCTAGCTTGGAAAAGTTCTAAAATTTTTCCTTCGTTACTTCCGTAACCTTTTGATACTAATTCACTTGCAAAAAACTCTAAAACTTCACTCTTAGAATCAAATTTCTTATTTAAATAAATAGTATCTTTATTTTTAAATAGATTTTTTATGTTCATAAATTCCTTTCTAAATCTTGCTAAAAATTTTATTATATTTAAGTGACCAAAACAAAATTTTAAATAAAAAAACATGGTAACATTTACATAAAATAGTCAAAATTAATTAAGATTTTGTCTATTTTATTTCTTTAAATTAAAAAATTCTTGACTACTCATTTTTTAATTATTTTTATTAGTTTTTTTTGATATTAAAAGTAAAATTTTATTTATGGTACAAAATTTAAAAATAAGTAAATATGCAGCTGTTGATATAGGCGGAACTAATGTAAGGTTTGCTCTTTTTAGTCAAGAAGGGCAAATAGTTTCAAAGGTTAAAACCGCTACAAACTATGAATCTGCAGAAACAACATGTGATTGAATTAAAGAACAAATAATTAAAAATAATATTGAATACTTAGCTCTTTGCATCCCAGGGCCTAGCGATTATAAAAACGGTATTGTTCTAAAAAGCCCTAATCTTGGAGGTACATGAGAAAATTTCGATGTTAAGTCATACTTAATGAAAAACACAAACCTTAAAGATATTGTTTTTGAAAATGACGCAAACGCCATGGCTTTAGCTAATCACATTCATTTCAACAAAACAGAAGTTGAAGTCAGCCAATTTTTCACAATAAGCACAGGTTTTGGCGCTGGACTAGTGGTTAATAATAAAATTTTTCACGGTAATAATTATTATGCTCAAGAAATTGCGCAAATACCTGTTTCAAAGATTGCTTTTGAGGGACAAAGTCGTTTAAAAAATGCTTTCGCTTTAGAATTACATTGCTCTGGAAGCGGAATAGAAACAAAAGCAAAATTTTATGGTATAGCCAATTCTGCTAAAGAAGTTTTTGACTTAGCTAAAAATAATAATTCAAAAGCAATGCAACTTGTGAACGAAGCAAAAGAGGCTTTAACAAATATGTTTGCAATTACAGCGGGTATGATAGCTCCACACAATTTCTTTGTTGGCGGGAGTGTCGCATTGGCTCAAAAAGAACTTGTAAAAGAGGCTTTTGAAAATGCAAAAAAAATCAGTGATTTTAATCACTTCAATAATATTAATTTGTATTTTGATGAACTTGGTGATGACTCGGCTTTAATGGGGCTTTACCATTTATCTAAATTAAGAAATGGATAAGTATGGAAGTTAAACCTTTAACAAAATATGAAAAAAAGAAATTTAAGCATTTAAATTATATTATTGAACACCCAAATGATTCAAATGAATATTTAGCAAAAAAATTTAAAGTATCAACAAGAACAATAACAAGATATAGAACTTTTTTAAAACAAAATCCAAATCAAAATTTGAATGAAATTAAACATGGAAATAGGAGAATTAAAAATGAGAAATAAATCAAACAGAAGTTGAATAGCATTAGTATTACTTTCATTTTTCTTAGGAGTACTGGGAATAGATAGATTTTATGCAGGTAGAACGCTTTTAGGCCTACTAAAACTATTTACAGCAGGTGGTTTTGGTATACTAGCGTTTATTGACTTTATACTTGCTTTATTAGGATTAATGAAAGATTCAGATGGTCTTTACATTAGACCATAAAAAATAAAATCACTAACTTTATTTGTTAGTGATTTTATTTTTTATCACTTGCAATTTTGTATTTTGAAACAACTATTGCAATGCATAATAAAAGAATAATAATTGAATAAACTATGAACATAAATACAAATCCTACATAAATATAGAGCGCTGTTAATATAAGAATTAAACCACTATAATATAAGATTCTAAAAAGTAATATTAATGAATTTTGTTTTGTAAATTCTTTTTTATCAAATATCATAAAAATATAACTATTTCCGATATTTGTTATTATTGAAAATATAAATTGTATTAATGAATTTAAAATTAAATAAGTTATTAAAATTAATTTGCTATTATTAGATAAATTAATTGGTAATCAAATTAAATTTAATCCAGCTATTAAAATAATTCCTGAATAAAAACCTTTGGACTTAAGAGAACTACTAAATTTATTAATTAAAAACGAAAACAAAGAAGCTAAAAGCGCAAAACCAAAAATACATATTGAAAAAATAAATGTTCAATCTTTGTAATCATAATGTATATAATTAAAAAAGTTGTTTACTCCACTTTGCTTTGGAAATAGCAATGTAGCAGTCAATATCCCAAAAGAAGTCGCAAAAATTCACTTAGTAATTCTTGAGGCATTTGTGTGATTTATTTCAACATCTTTTTCTTTTGAAAATTCTAAATGGTTCTTTTTTACTTTTAAAGACATGTATAACGAAGTTGAAACAATATATGTTAGCATATTTAAAGATAATGTAACTCATAATGGTAAAAACTTAAATAGAAAAATACCAAGAATTGGAGCTAAAAAAGAAGCGAATATTAAACCAAAAGAGTTCAATATGTTATAGAGTTTCATATCGTTATTATTATTTGATAAGTGAAAAATAATATTTCTAACAGCTAAAAATCGGATACTATTAAAAAAACTATAAAAAGCATTTGCCACTAGTAGAAGAATAGAGAAACTATGACCATTATGATTTAAGTCAGTAGATAAAAACGTTATCAAGACAGAAGTAACTATAATAAAACTTGAAAAGTCAGCAAAAAATATCATTTGCTTGTCTTTAAACCGGTTGACAATTTTTGAACCAAAAAAGAAAACAAAAATTGATGGAATTTGCATTGCTAAGTAAAATAATGTTACGAACCAAAAACTCTCTGTTAACTTAAAAGCGTAAACAGAAGCACTTAATTTCATTATTTCTGTCCCTAAAACCGAAATAATCAAAGCTGAAGTATATTTTGTTCTATTAAAAATATTCATTTTTTTCGTAATTACTAAATCCATAAAAATCCTTAAATTTAATTATATAACTTTAACTAAATATTCTAAATATTTAAGCTTCCTTGTTAATAAAATCAAAAAATTATAATACAATATATTCATGGGATTTTTTAAAAATTTAGTTAACAAAGTTTTCAAAAAAGAAAACAAAGATGTAGAAACATTAAAAGACGAATTAAAAGAACAGCATTCTAAAGAAGTTTTAAATAGTGATAAATTTAAAAAATATTCAAATGGTCTTGAGAATAGTTCATCTTTCGGAAAAAAACTACTCGAAATTCAAAATAGATATAACACAATTGATGAAGACTTTTTTGATGAGCTAGAAGAATTATTGATAATGTCTGATATTAATTTAAAACTTGTAGATGTTATAATCGAAAAGATTAAACAAGAAGTAAGAACAAACGATATCGATGATCCAAAACTAATTGGGGAATTAATTGCTGATCAATTATTTGTAATTTATACAGCAAATACAATAGTAGATACAAATTTAAATTTCAAAAGTGACAGATTAAATGTTTTTATATTTGTAGGAGTAAATGGTTCAGGAAAAACAACTTCTATAGCAAAAATGGCTAACAAATATATTAAAGAAGGTAAAAAAGTTTTAATTGCTGCTGCAGATACATTTAGAGCAGGAGCTGTAAACCAGTTAGCTGTATGGGCTGATAGAATAGGTGCACAAATTGTTAAGCCTCAAAAAGAAGGTGCTGATCCTGCTTCTGTTGTTTTTGAAGCTTTAGAAAAAGCTACAAATGAAAGCTATGATCTATTAATTATAGATACTGCTGGTAGACTTCAAAACAAGGTTAATTTAATGAATGAGTTATCTAAAATGGTTTCAATTATTCAAAGATTCATTCCAGATGCTCCTCACGAATCACTTTTAGTTTTAGATGCAACAACTGGACAAAACGGTTTATCGCAAGCAAAGAACTTTAAGGAAATAGCTAATTTAACAGGTGTTATTCTAACAAAACTCGATGGTACCTCAAAAGGTGGTATAGTGCTTTCTATTAAAGATGAATATAACTTAAATGTTAAATATGTAGGGCTAGGTGAAAAGCTTGATGACCTACAAGAATTTGATTTAGAACTCTTTATTTATCAAATGACTAAGGACTTAATTGATAATGTCTAGAAAAAATTTAGAAAATATTGAAAAATATACTTTCTTATTTGAAAAATATAAAAATTTACTAACTCAAACACAAAAACAAATTTTTGAACTTTATTTTTATCAAGATTTGTCTTATGCAGAGATCGCTGAAATCACTGCCACCACAAGAACTGCGGCATATGATGCAATAAAAAAAGCAACTAAAAAGCTTGAGAAACTTGAGAAAGACGTTTATTCAGAAACATAATAAAAAACTTCCTGCTGGAAGTTTTTTTCATTATGATGGAATATCACATCCATCGAATGCATCGAAGTTAAAGTAAATTTTTTCAAATTTCTTACGGTCTTCTTCGTTTTTGAAAATATCAAATTCATCAGCTAAAATAACTACATCGCTTGCGCTTCCATCTAGTTTTGCTAGTTTAAAAATATTTTTAGCTTCTTCTACAATAGCTGATGCATTCTTGTTTTCTTCATATGAAGAATTATCTTCTTTTAATAAGTTTAAAATCTTTTCAAATGACGCACTTCTTTTTGTGTTGTTACCAATATATTTTTTGTTACTTAAAAATTTAAATAGGTCAAAAATATATTTATTCACAACTGGTGAAAATCTGTCATTTCTTGTGAAATTATTTCATGTTAGCTCGTTGAAAAATTCATCACCTTCTGCAAGAGCTGCTGTAAATACTTTTCTAAAAGCATTATAAACTGATACTGAATCAATTGATCTAATTGTAATTACATCTACATCATCTATTATATCTCTATATTTATACATATTATTTTCCTTCACTTTCTAATTCGAAAATTAAATCTTTGATTTCTTGGGCGCGAACATAATCACGCTCTTTTGCTGCTTTGAGCATTTGTTTAGTTAAATCTTCAATTACTTCCTTCTTACTTAGTTCTTTTGGTCCTTTCTTCTTGCTTAAAAGCAAGTCAAGTGCATTATTAATTTCTTTCCCTTCAATAATTTCAGGGATTTTTTTAATAATTGTTTGAGGAATAATGTTGTGAATTTTATTGTACTCTTCTTGAATCTTTCTTTTCTGTTCATTATCCTCTATGCACTTTTTCATTGCCTCTGATATTTCATCAGCATACAAGATAGCTTGTCCACCAGCATTTCTAGACGCTCTACCAACAATCTGAATTAAATTAGTTTCACTTCTCATGAAACCACCTTTATCAGCATCTAGAATAATCACCTTGGAGACCTCTGGAATATCAACACCTTCTCTTAAAAGATTTATACCTATAATGACTTCATAAAAACCTAATCTTAGTTTTCTGATAATTTCATTTCTTTGGAAAATTGTGTGTTCAGAGTGAATGTAAGCTGCTTTAACATTTCTTTTTTGCATATATTCCGACAATTTTTCCGATGACTCTTTAGTTGTTGTTAATATAATTGTTCTTTCATTCTTAAATCGCTGTTCAATTATTGTTTGATAGATATCATCAATTTGATTTTTTGTAGGTTTAATAATGATTTTAGGATCCATTAATCCTGTAGGTCTAACATACATTCTAAATACATTATTTTTAGATTTATCCAACTCATATTGATTTGGAGTTGCGGAAACATAAATTTTTTTAAACGAAAATTCATTTTCGAATTCCTCTAATGATAATGGTCTATTTTCAAGGGCTGATGGTAATCTAAACCCATATTCTACTAAACTTCTTTTTCTTGACTGGTCTCCGCTTATCATAGCATTAATTTGCGGAACAGTTAAGTGAGATTCATCAATAAATATTAAAGAGTCTTTTGGGAAATAGTCCAATAATGTATAAGGTCTTTCACCAAAATCCCTACCATCTAAGTACATTGAATAATTTTCGATACCTTTGCACATTCTAAATTCACGCATATCATTTATATCATTACGAACTCTTTGCGCAAGTCTTTGGTGTTCAATTAACTTATTTTCTGAAGCGAATTTTTGTAATTGATTTTCTAATTCTTGTTCAATTTTAGGGATAATATTATCATAAACTGAATTATCTGTTGCGTAAGCATCACCGGGTGATAAAACAAATATATTAAAAGTTTTTAAGGTGTCTTTTGTTAAAGCATCAACTAAAGATATTTCTTCTATTTCATCTCCAAAAAAACTTACTTGAATAGCAGTTTCTTCAGAATCAGCAGGTCTAATTAATATAACATCACCCTTAACAGTAAATTGACCAGGAAGCGGTGCAATATCGTTTCTATCATATTTTATATTTACTAATTTACGTATAAAATCTTTTGTTGAGATTTGTTGCGTTTTATAAAATCTGAAAAAACTTTGTGAATAAATTTCTGGGTTTAATGCACCATAAATGGCACTAACAGATGCTACCACTATTGTATCTTTTCTAGTTAATAAAGAGTTTATAGTACTCATTCTAAGAATTTCTATTTGTTGATTTGTTTTAGAATCTTTTTCAATATACGTATCTGTACTTGAAATATATGCTTCTGGTCTATAATAATCGAAATATGAAATATAATACTCTACAGCATTTTCGGGGAAAAAACCTTTTAATTCACTGTATAACTGACTGGCTAAAGTCTTATTATGTGATAATATTAAAACAGGTTTATCAAAATTTTGTATAACATTTGCTATCGTAAATGTTTTTCCAGACCCTGTAACCCCTAAAAGAACTTGATGTTCTTGGTTATTTTGAATTCCATTGCTTAAAAATGAAATTGCCTCGGGTTGATGTCCAGAAGGTTTATATTCTGAATTCAATTTATAGATCATTTGATAAAATTATAATACTTTATTAAAAAACAAAAAACTATGAAAAATATATTTTTTTATATAAAAAAACAAGTTTTTAGATGTATTTTATCTAAGAACTTGTTTTTTGGTTTGGTAAATTATTATCAGATAATGTTTTTAATAATAATTTATATTTTCGAAATGCAACAAAAGAAAATATAAAAAATGGAATTGATAACAAGATGTAAATAATTATAATGATTCAATAAGGGAAAATAACAAAAAGATTAAAAGCTAATCAATAAAACAATGTGTTACAAATAACTATATTCACCAAATGTAAACATGAAAATCAAATATAAAGTCTTCAATTGATTTTGTAAACAGTGTCTTTTAATTTTTCATCAATATTTTCTTGCGGAATATTATCAATTAATTTGTTTAATTTAAAATATTGAATTGTTCATAATGTTTTTTTAAATTCATTATTATATGCATTATAACCTTCTCTTTTATAACTCTTAAGTCCCAAAATTAAATATAAATAAGAGATTAAGGAAAAAAGTGTAATTACCCCTGCGAAAATTTTTATTATTAAATTTTGAAATAATAAGTAATTATCATTTTCAAATATTAACTGTGGTAAATTCATTAACACTAAAAAGCTTAAAAATATAAATAGAAAACTAAAAGCAATATAATAGAAATATTTCTTCTTCAATCATACATTCATATAAAAAATAACTGATTTTAAATAAATTTGTTTATGTTCCATATAATAATTTTACTACTTTTTATTTTATAAAATAAAAAAAACCAACTCATATATTGAGTTGGTGTGAATAAAATTATTATTAAAGCTTTATAAAATATTAAACAAGTTCAATGATCGCCATACGTGAGTTATCACCTTGACGTTTAGGTAATTTAATAATTCTTGTGTATCCACCGTTTCTATCTTTGTATTTAGGTGCGATTGAATCAAATAAGTGTTTTAAAACATCTTTATCTGTTCCTTGTACATTAATTTTACGTAAATATGCAGCAACAATACGTCTGTTTGCTAAAGTAGGGTTTTTTGCTTTTTGAATCATTTTTTCTGCATGTCTTCTAACTTCTTTTGCTCTAATTAAAGTTGTTGTTATATGTCCGTTAGCGTATAATTCACTAACTAATGAACGCATTACACCTGTTCTTCATTTTGTATCACGTGAGTAAATTTGTGTAGGATTTGCCATATTATTCTCCTCCTTGTTTTAATTCATAACCATGTTCACGAAGTTTTTCAATAATTTCATCTATTGATTTTCTTCCTAAGTTTTTTGTACTTTCAAGTTCTTCTAAAGTCATATTTGCAATTTGACTAATTTTTCTCTTATTGCTTTTTCTTAAAGCATTAAGTGAACGAACTGATAATCCAAGTTGTGTAATATCTAAATCATCTTCTTCTTGTTGAGGTTCTTCTTCTTGTGGTTCTTCAAAAATCTTAATTTCTTCCATATTATCAACATCACCAATAACTTGGAACATTCCAATTAAAATTTTTGACCCTTCTTTAATAGCCTCTTTAGCTGTTATTGTTCCGTCAGTTACTACTGTAAATTCTAGCTCTTCTTCGATTTTTGGTGAAGATGAGTTTAATTCTTTAAAATTATATGCTACTTTTTTAACTGGTGAGAAATCAGAGTCTACTGCGATAAATTCTGATTTTCCGCTAACTATGTCTGTAAGTGTTTGCAATTTACTTTTTACATTTGAATCATCTATATATGTTTTATTTTCTTCAAAAGACATAAATCCACGTCCAGCTCTTAAATACATTTCTAATTTTAAAGCATTTGGTTTTGAAGTTTCAGCAATATGAATTGAAGGATCAATAACTTGAATTCCAGGGTTACTTACTTCCATCAATGAAGAAGTAACGATACCAGCTTCATTAGAAGATAATTTGACTTTTATAATTTCATTTTCTGAAACGAAATCTGGATTATATGTAAAACGAACTTTTCTTAGGTTCATAATAATTGATGGAACATCTTCTACAACATCCTTAACAGTTGTAAACTCATGTTCAGCACCTTCGATTCTTACACAAAATGGTGCTAAAGTAGTTATGTTTGATAGGATAACTCTTCTTAATGCAACACCAAGTGTGTTACCGAATCCTCTTTCAAGTCCAGATAATGAGAAAGTAACTTCGTTTTTCATTACTTCTTTAAATTCTAATTTTTCTCTATAAGATAAAGGTTTCATTTTTTCCATTATCATCTCCTTTATTTAAAATGTTATGAATTATTTTCTTGCACGTTCACGTTTTAAAACACGTTTTGGTGGTCTTGTACCGTTGTGTGGGATTGGTGTAACATCTTTAATTTCTGTAACAGTAATTCCTGAAACTTCAATTTGTTTTTTAGCAGCATCTTTACCTGCTCCTAAACCTTTTAATTCAACTTTAACTGTTTTAATACCATGCTCTTTAGCAGCTTCTGCAGCTGCTGCTGCAGCTAAACCAGCTGCATATGGAGTTTTTTTCTTAGTTCCTTTGTAACCAATAGCTCCAGCAGATGATCAAGCAATAACATCACCTTTTTCGTCAGCAAATGTAACAATAGTATTTTGGTTTGTTGAGTGAATGTGCACAACACCGCTAACTATATTTTTTTTCTTAGTTTTACGAGCCATTATTATTTACCTTTCTTTCCAGCAACAGTTTTTCTTGGACCTTTACGTGTACGAGCATTCTTTTGAGTTGATTGTCCACGTACTGGTAATCCTTTACGGTGTCTTATTCCACGGTAGCATTTAATTTCCATTAAACGTTTAATGTTTAATGTTGTTTCTCTACGTAAATCACCTTCTGTTAAATAAACTTTTGCTTCTTCACGAATTCTTGATAACTCTTCTTCAGTTAAGTTTTGAACACGAGTATCTTCGTTAATGTTTGCTTTTTTACAAATTTCTTTTGCTAATGATTTTCCAATACCATAAATGTATGTTAATGAAATAACAACACGTTTATTATTTGGAATTTCGACGTTTAAAATTCTAGCCATTCTCTATATTTCCTTTCAATTACCCTTGTCTTTGTTTGTGTTTTGGTTGAACACAAATTACACGATTCACACCTTTACGTTTAATCATTTTACAGTCTTTACACATTCTTTTAACACTTGCTCTAACTTTCATGTTTTACTCCTTAATTATTTATGTCTGTAAACAATTCTTCCTTGAGTCAAATCATAAGGACTAATTTCTACATCTACAACATCACCAGGTAAAATTCTAATATGATTAACTCTCATTTTACCTGAAATATGAGCTTTAATAAGTGCACCGTTATCTTCTAGCTCAACAGTATATAAATCTGTTGTGTGAGCTTCTTTTACAGTTGCTTTAAATTTTATTGCATCTTTTGCCAAATTAAATTCCTTTCGTAAGAACAATACCTTTTCCATCTTTTATCAAAACAGTATGTTCATAATGAGCTGTATTTTTTTTGTCAGCGCTAATAACAGTTCAGCCATCTTTAAGTATTTTTATTCCACTGCTTTGAGTTATCATTGGTTCAATACAAATAACCATTCCATCTTTCAATAATGGTCCAGTACCTTTTCTTCCGTCATTTGGTATATATGGATCTTCATGTAGTTCTAATCCAATTCCATGACCAGAAAATTCATCAGGTGTATATAAATTGTTCTTTTTGATGTATTGACCTATTGCAGCTGCTATATCACCTACTCTGGCACCTTTTTTAATAGCTTTTACTCCAGCTCAAAACGAACCTTCAGCAACAGCTATCAACTTCTTATCCATTTCAGAAACGTTACCAACAGCTTTAGTAAATGCACTATCGCTATTATAACCTTCTCATATGCAGCCTAGATCAACACTAACTAAATCCCCATCCTTAACAATATAGTTAGATGGAATACCATGGATCAATTCTTCATTAACAGATATACAAGCTGTCGCAGGGAAACCATATAAACCTAAAAAGGCTGGCTTTGCCCCCCGCTTTACAATTTCTTTAAAAGCTAATTGATCAATATCTTTTAAAGAAACCCCTGGTCTTATAAAGTCTCAAACTACTTTTTTAACCTCTGCCAAGATTTCGCAACTTTTAGTTATCTTCTCAATCTCTATATTTGTTTTAATTTTTATAGCCATAAATACCTCCACAAATCGCAATAAAAAAGATACTTTTACTAAAAGTATCTAAATTTTATCATTTTTTTATATTTTTTCAAGAACTTTTTTGGCAACTGTGTTTGGATCTTCTAAGGCTACTATTGATATTAATTCATCTTTTTCTTCATAATATTTTAGCAGTGGTTGCGTTTGTTCTTGATAAATTTTTAACCTATTTTTAATTTTCTCTGGGTTATCATCTTCTCTAGTTATTAATGCTGATCCATCAATATCGCAAACACCTTCTATTTTAGAAGGCTGGAATTTAACATGATAACCAGTACCGCATTGAGAACACATTCTTCTACCGCTTAATCTTTCAATAATAACCTCGTGTGGTACTGTTAATTGGATAGTTTTAAAATCAAAATCTTTTTGGTTTTTTAAAAACTCAGCTTGAGCAATTGTTCTTGGAAATCCATCAAGTATGAAGTATTTTCCTTCATTTTTTAATTTTGTAATAGCATTAAGCACTATCTCGTTTGTTACTTCATCAGGAACATATCCACCTGAATGAACATAGAACTCAACTTTCTTACCTAACTCAGCAGTTTTATTTTTAATTTCGTTTCTAAAAATATTACCTGTTGATAAGTGTATTAAATTTGTTTCTTGAGCAATAATACCAGCAACTGTTCCTTTTCCAGCTCCAGGTTCACCCATAAAAATTAAATTAGTTTTTATCATAATAATCCCTCGTCTTTTTTGATTTGATCATCACCTAAATCAGCTAGTTCCACATTTTTATAAGTTTCTTTCTTGGCTAATGAAAGTTTATGTGATTTTCTTCTCGCTTGTAATTGACTAACAGTTTCTAAAGCAGTTGATACAAGAATCATTAAACTAGTTCCTCCGAAAGCTATACTTTGAGGTAATATACCAGTCATGATTTGTACGAATTGCATACTTGCCAATATAACTAAGTAAAAAGCTGAAAATACACTCAATCTAAATACAACTGCTATTAAGTAATCTTGAGTATCCTCACCAGGACGTACACCAGGTATATATGTAGAGTTTTTAGTAAAGTCCTCAGCTACCTTATCTACTTTTGATTGTTGAATACCCATAAGAAGAGAAAATACAAAAACAATACCTACTAAAAGACTAAAACCTAATGGAGCGGTAAATTGTAAATTAATATTAATTCATTGTTTAGCAGCATTTGTGTCTGGTAATATATTTGCGATCATTGAAGGGAATGAAAGCACCATCATCGCAAAAATAATTGGCATAATTCCACCAGGATTTAGTTTTATTGGTAACTTTCCTATTTCTTTCTTTGTTTTTGATCTACCAGCACCAACTTGTTGAATTGGGATGTGTCTTTCCGCAACATAAACAATTGCTATAATTAATAGAATTAATAAATATGCAAATATATAAGCAATAAAGCTTAAAATACTTGATGTTAAACTGTTTCCCTTTAAGTCACCAATATAATAAATATACGCTGATTGAAATTGAAACGGAAGTCTTGAAGCTATACCTGTAAAAATGATTAAACTTGTTCCGTTTCCAATTCCTTTATTTGTTATTTGCTCAGAAATAAATAAAGCAAATAATGAAGCGGCAGTTAATATCATTGGAACCAAGAAATAAACAATTGTACTTTCTGAAAAAGCATCAGTACCTACTATTTGTATGAAGCTTGATCTTTGATTTCCACTTGATAAAGATCTTGTAAGAAAAACTGCTTGCGGGTAAGCTATTATTAATGTTACAAATCTTGTAATAACATTTATTTTTTTTCTTCCTTGTGGTCCTGATTGACTCATTTTATAAATTGGTGGTACCAATTTAGATTGTAAAATCATCATTATTAATGAAGCGTTAATAAAAGGACTTATACCTAAAGCAAATAATGAAAATTGACGTAATCCTCCACCACCAATTAAATTTAGTGTATTTAAAAATGAATTATCATTAATTTGATTGATGTTCGCCACTTTGATAAAAGGTGCGGTAATAGTTGTTCCTAGAACAAAAATTATTAATAAGATTGATGTATAAATACCTTTTTTTAAGATTTCTCTTTTGCTTCAAAATTCTTTTCAATTATTACTAAATTTATAACCAAATTTAGATAATGTAAATATTAAATTTTGCAAAATGTCTCCTTAATTAATACATATTTAATTATATAAAAAAATATTGTTTTTTCTAATAGTTTATGAAAAAGCAATATTATTATTTTTAATATATAAAAATACTTAATTATTTAAAAATGATACTTGCTAATTTTTATCTTTAAAATCATCTTTTTTAAAATACAAATCCCATTTTTCTTCTAAGGTTTTTGCTATATTGTACGCTAATAAACAAGGGACTGCATTGCCAATTATTTTATATGCTGAGCTTGCACTAACTGGTACATATTCACCGCTTTTAGCGAGAATAAATTGAAAATCATCAGGAAATGTTTGTAATCTTGCACACTCTCTAACTGTTAATCTTCTTTCTTTCATACCTTTCTTTATCTCTTCTATTTTTTCTCCACCATTTTCTATTTTTAATCTTCTAAACTCTATATTTCCATGATGCTCAGAACGTATTGTAGGTGATACAAACTTACTTTTAACTTCTTTATTTCCTTGACCTTTTGAAATTTTCGCTTTCGAATACATTTGTTGTGATAAATCTTTTGTTTTGTCAGGTTCTAATAATTCAATGAATGCATCATCAGTTGTTACAAATGGAGATAGTTCTATGTTTCTTATATCAAAATTATGTGTTGGTTTTGGATAAGGATTATAGTCATCATTATTTTCTAGATTATTCAAAGCTTCAATAGTTTTGTAATTTAAAGCGCTTTTTTTAAAACCATAAAAGAATACTCTTTCTCTAGATTGCGGAACTCCATAATTAGCTGCTTGCAATACTTTAGCAGGTATAACAATGTATTCTTCATTCGCTGAGTTTGAAAAATCTTTTTCAATAATTTTCTTAGCATCTTTTAGATTTACTAACCCTTTTACATTTTCTGCTATAAACACTAATGGTTTAACAATTCCTACAACTTCTTTCATTCATAAGTATAATTGTCCTCTATTTTCTGTTTTTTGGTCAAAATCCTTTGTATTATTGTGACTTCTTTTTGAATTAAACCCTTCTCTTTTGCCAGCAACAGAAAAGTCTTGGCAAGGAAATCCTCCTGTTATAACATCGATATTTTCTGGAAAAATTTTTACCCCTTTATTATGTTTCTTTACTAAATTAACAATACTTTCTAATTTATAAATATTATCTTTCGGATTCATATAATTCATTCATGCATGCATAGCTGAAGGGTTAATATCATTAGCAAAAACAGTGTTAAAAATTGTTGACTTCAATTCTATTCAGTTATCTTCTTCTTTTTCTATTCAGTCTGGGTGTAATTCTTTGTTTACTGATTTTTTTAAAACCTTAAAACCACCATGAAAACCTAAATCCATACCACCAGCACCACTAAAAAGTGATAATACTCTTTTAGTTTTTATTTTCATCTTTTATTTCTCCTATGGTTCTTCTTAGATAATTCTTAAAAATTAACTTTTGATCTTTATTTCAATTTTCATATTTTAATAAAAAATTTAGTAAGAAAAATCTAATGTATGTATAAAATCATTTTTCATTTTTCTTTTTATTTATTAGAATGTCACTTCATTCATTAATTAAAATATTTTTAAAATATGAATCACATGAAAAACAACTTGTATTATTCTTAGAAATCATAAAGTTATTACCTTTTACTAATTCTTCATAATTAATTTTACTTTTTTCTTTTAAGTTTTTAAAAGAAATAATTGGTCTGATTTGTCTATCTGGAAATGTAGTTGTATTTGTTAAAGCATCAATATATAAACCAATGCAAATATCTATAAAATTATTTTTTCTCAATATAAATATTAACCATAAATCGTTTTTTATTTTAGAAATACTGGATCCAAACATGGTGAAACTATCTTTTCTTGTTTTAATTTCAATTTCTTTAACAAAAATTTGATTATTGTAATTTATTTCAATTGTAATATCATTTTTTTCTTTCATTTTATTGTTATTAATTTTAAATTCTAAAAATTTCAATATTATTGGATTATCAGTGAAAAGTTTTTTGTAAAATACATTTTTTTCTTTTAATAACCAATTTTTAAAATCGATAAATGAATTCTTGAGTTCATCAATTATTATTTCTTTTAATTCGAAATCTAAATTAGCTTCGCCATTTTGATATTTTATTTTTTTAAATCTTACTATTTTAATTTCTTTTAACAAATATTTATTAAAAAAATACATAAATAGATAAAATAAAGTGTCTATTTTTTCTTTTGTATTCATATAACATAGATAACATTTTTTTATCAAAGAAACTAAAAAAATAAAAAAACGCTCCTAATGGAGCTTGTTCTCTGAAAACTGAATAGTAAATAATAATCTATTAAAATGTCTTGAATACATTTCTTTTAAACCTATCAATTTATTAGTAATGGTCAGCTGAATGTATTACTACACTTACACTTCCATCCTATCAACCTCGTAGTCTACAAGGAATTTCAAGGGAATACTTATCTCTGAGGAGGCTTCCCACTTAGATGCTTTCAGCGGTTATCCCTTCCGTACTTAGCTACCCAGCTATGCTCCTGGCGGAACAACTGGAACACCAGCGGTACGTCCACTCCGGTCCTCTCGTACTAAGAGCAGCTCTCATCAATATTCCAACGCCCACATCAGATAGGGACCGAACTGTCTCACGACGTTCTGAACCCAGCTCGCGTACCGCTTTAATTGGCGAACAGCCAAACCCTTGGAACCGACTCCAGCTCCAGGATGCGATGAGCCGACATCGAGGTGCCAAACCTTGCCGTCGATGTGATCTCTTGGGCAAGATAAGCCTGTTATCCCCAGGGTAACTTTTATCCGTTGAGCGACTGCCGTTCCATGACGTACAGCCGGATCACTAAGTCCTGCTTTCGCACCTGCTCGACTTGTAGGTCTCGCAGTCAAGCACACTTCTACCTTTGCGCTCTACATACGGTTTCTGACCGTATTGAGTGTACCTTTGAACGCCTCCGTTACCTTTTAGGAGGCGACCGCCCCAGTCAAACTACCCACCACGCACTGTCTCCCCGCCGGATAACGGCGGCAGGTTAGAAACTCAACATACCAAGGGTGGTATTTCAAGGTCGACTCCTCTAAGGCTAGCGCCTCAGCATCACAGTCTCCCACCTATCCTACACATGTTAGGCCAAGTTCCAATACGAAGTTGTAGTAAAGCTCCATGGGGTCTTTTCGTCTTGATGCGGGTACCCAGCGTTTTCACTGGGACCATAATTTCACCGAGTCCAATGTTGAGACAGTTGAGAGATCATTGCGCCTTTCGTGCAGGTCAGTATTTAGCCGACAAGGAATTTCGCTACCTTAGGACCGTTATAGTTACGGCCGCCGTTCACCCGGGCTTCATTTCAACGCTTCGCATAAAGCTAACGCATCCACTTAACCTTCGGGCACTGGGCAGGCTTCACCCCCTATACATCACCTTGCGGTTTAGCAGAGAGCTGTGTTTTTGATAAACAGTTGCCCCTCACAATTTACTGTGGCCAACTTTTTAGGGTTGGCACCCCTTTTCGCGAACTTACGGGGTTAATTTGCAGAGTTCCTTAACATTGGTTTTCTCGCTCGCCTTAGAATACTCATCTTGGGAACGTGTGTCCGTTCTCGGTACAGGCACCCTGACATTTAAACGTTTAGAAGCTTTTCTTGGAAGCATGAAATCACACAATTCAAACCTAAGTTCTATGCATCATAACTCCCGGTTATAGAATACGCATTTAACTATATTCACCAGTTGTTATTTACCCCTAAATCCAATAATAGGTAGTGTTATCCTTCTCCGTCACTCCATCACTATGCCAAGGTGGTACAGGAATATTAACCTGTTGTCCATCGGATACGCTTTTCAGCCTCTCCTTAGGCCCTGACTAACCCTGGGTGGACGAACCTTCCCCAGGAAACCTTTCCCAATAGGCGTCGTGGATTCTCACCACGAATCGTTACTCATACCGGCATTCTCACTTCTTAGCGCTCCACCAGTCCTCACGGTCTGACTTCGCCGCACTAAGAACGCTCCTCTAACGTACTTTCGTACCCGTGGCTTCGGTATTATGTTTTACTCCCGTTACATTATTGGCGCAAGATCTCTTGACTAGTGAGCTATTACGCACTCTTTAAAGGGTGGCTGCTTCTAAGCCAACCTCCTAGTTGTTTATGAAATCTCACAACCTTTCTGACTTAACATAATTTTGGGACCTTAGCCGACGATCTGGGTTGTTGCCCTCGCGAGCCGGGACGTTAGCACCCCGGTTCCGACTGCATGACAATACACAATGGTATTCGGAGTTTGATTATAGTCAGTACCGCTAGGCGCGGCCATTCCATATTCAGTGCTCTACCACCAAAGTTTAACATCACACGCTAGCCCTAAAGCTATTTCGAGGAGAACCAGCTATCTCCAAGTTCGATTGGAATTTCTCCACTATTCACAAGTCATCCGGGCACTTTTCAGCGTACTACGGTTCGGCCCTCCACTTGGTGTTATCCAAGCTTCAGCCTGCTCATGAATAGATCACATGGTTTCGGGTATATATCAACATACTAAACGCCCTATTAAGACTCGATTTCTCTACGGCTCCGCTTTTTTCTGCTTAACCTCGCATGTTAACATAACTCGCCGGTCCATACTGCAAGATGTACGCCATCAGCCATTAACGGCCTCTGACTAATTGTAAGTAAGTGGTTTCAGATTCTATTTCACTCCCCTCCTGGGGTTCTTTTCACCTTTCCCTCACGGTACTAGTTCACTATCGGTGTCTGGTTAGTATTTAGCCTTACCGGATGGTCCCGGCAGATTCAGACAGGGTTTCACGTGCCCCGCCCTACTCAGGATACTATCAGAAGTTTTTGCCATTTCGCATACGGGAGTATCACCCTCTATGCTAAAGTTTCCCAACTTTTTCTGCTATAACAAAAATTTGTAACTTCGTGTAGATAGTCCTACAACCCCATCATATAGATGGTTTGGGCTCTTCCACGTTCGCTCGCCGCTACTGATGGAATCATTATTTATTTTCTCTTCCTGTTGCTACTAAGATGTTTCAGTTCACAACGTGTCTCGCTATCAAGACTATTTATTCATCTTGATGCAGTTAGAAATTACTCTAACTAGGTTTCCCCATTCGGAAATCCCCGTATCGTAGCTTATATCCAGCTCCACGAGGCTTATCGCAGGTAATCACGTCCTTCATCGACTTCCAGACCCAAGGCATCCACCACAAACTCTTACTTATTTAAAAGATCAATATTTTCCTATTGTTGTTGATGTATTCAAAGACATTTTAATAAATTATTTAAAAAATAATTACTCGGTATCACAAAACAAATTGACTAATTTATTTTTATTGATGTCGTTGTTATATTAATTTATCTTTACTATTCAGTTTTCAAAGAACAAAGAGAGAAATTCTCTCAAAACTAGATATACTGTCGGGTTATCTCGACACATGACATTTAAAATAATAATTGATAACCATGTAAAATAGGTAATTGTTACTAAAATGAATTGTAACTTAATGTACTCCGTAGAAAGGAGGTAATCCATCCCCACGTTCTCGTAGGGATACCTTGTTACGACTTCACCCCAGTCACCGGCCCTGCCTTAGGCAGTTGTCTCCGTAGTTAACAAAACCGACTTCGGGCATTACCAGCTCCCATGGTGTGACGGGCGGTGTGTACAAGACCCGAGAACGTATTCACCGTAGCGTAGCTGATCTACGATTACTAGCGATTCCGACTTCATGTAGTCGAGTTGCAGACTACAATCCGAACTGAGAATGGTTTTTTGAGATTTGCTTGACGTCGCCGTTTTGCTTCTCTTTGTACCATCCATTGTAGCACGTGTGTTGCCCCACTCGTAAGAGGCATGATGATTTGACGTCGTCCCCACCTTCCTCCCAATTACTCGGGCAGTCTCCCTAGAAAATTAACTAAGGACAAGGGTTGCGCTCGTTGCAGGACTTAACCGAACATCTCACGACACGAGCTGACGACAACCATGCACCATCTGTCATTCCGTTAGCCTCCACTATATCTCTATAGTTTTGCGGAAGATGTCAAGAGTGGGTAAGGTTCTACGAGTATCTTCAAATTAAACCACATGCTCCACCGCTTGTGCGGATCCCCGTCAATTCCTTTAAGTTTCACTCTTGCGAGCATACTACTCAGGCGGATGATTTAATGCGTTAGCTGTGCCGATAGTTCTACTATCAGCTAATCATCATCGTTTACAGCGTGGACTACCAGGGTATCTAATCCTGTTTGCTCCCCACGCTTTCGTCTCTCAGTGTCAATATGTGCCCAGTTAGCTGCCTTCGCCATGTTGATGTTCTTCCTAATATCTACGCATTTCACCGCTTCACTAGGAATTCCGCTAACCTCTACACAATTCTAGCATGCCAGTATCCAACGCAATTTGGGGTTGAGCCCCAAGTTTTCACGCCAGACTTAACATACAACCTACAGACGCTTTACGCCCAATAATTCCGGATAACGCTTGCAACCTATGTATTACCGCGGCTGCTGGCACATAGTTAGCCGTTGCTTTCTGACAAGGTACCGTCAAGGCAATAGCATTTCCTCTACTGCTTTTTCTTCCCTTATAACAGCAGTTTACAACCCGAAGGCCTTCATCCTGCACGCTGTGTCGCTCCATCAGACTTTCGTCCATTGTGGAAAATTCCCTACTGCTGCCTCCCGTAGGAGTCTGGGCCGTATCTCAGTCCCAGTGTGGCGGATCAGTCTCTCAACCCCGCTAAACATCATCGCCTTGGTAAGCCATTATCTTACCAACTAGCTAATGTTCCGCACCCCAATCTTTTAGTGAAGCTTTAAAGGCTTCTTTTATATATAGTTCATGCGAACCATATAAGTATCCGGTATTAGCGATAATTTCTCATCGTTGTCCCAATCTAAAAGGCATGTTAAGTACGTGTTACTCACCCATTCGCCGCTAAGTTCCGAAGAACTCCGCTCGACATGCATGTATTAGGCACACAGCCAGCGTTCATCCTGAGCCAGGATCAAACTCTCGAAAAAATTGACTGTCATGTTTTGTGTATATCTAGTTTTCAAAGAACTTCATTCGCTTATTTAAAAGCGCAAGATTATTATAACACATAAAAAAAATATCAAAGAAATAATTTTATTTTTTTAATGAATATTCTAAAAGTCATTTGCAAGGATGTAATAAAAAAACTGTAAAATAATTTTATCAAATTTTAAATTTACAAAAAGGTATAGGAAAATAGAAAACTTTAAAAGTTTTCTCGCCGCTTTTGCTTACTTTTTCAAAAAGTAAGGCTCCCTTGTCTGAAATCAAGGGCGGGGGGTTAAAATAATCTAAGGTTGATTAATAATTTTTCTATAGTTATTTATTCATTCCATCATAAAATCAATTTCTTCTTGAGTATAATTGTCAAGACTTTTACCTTTAGGAATAAAATACCTTATTAATCTATGCATATTTTCAATGGAGCCTTTTTGCCATGAACTATATGGAAGACATTTGAACAATCTGTCTTTAGGAATGATTTTGTGTAATAAAACATTTTCCTTACCATTATCGACAGTTAAGGATTTAATATTTAAACCAAACTTTTTAATCATATTATTTAAAGCTTGATGAATATATTTTGAACCTCTTTTGGTTATTGTAGCATATGACTTTCTAGTTTGTCTTTCTAACAAAGTTACTAAACACTTTTTATCATCAATTTTGCCCATTACAGTATCAAGTTCGTAATGGCCCATTTCTGATCTATCGTTAATATAATTTGGTCTCTTAGTTATTTCGGTAGCGTTATTCAATGTTACTAATTTAGTCTTCTTGGTTGTTTTCCTAATATATTTACCTTCTGATTTTCTAATTATATGTTCATAATCTAGATAAAATGGTAAGGATTGCATCTTTTTATACACTGAACTAACAGAAGGGCTAAAGCCAATGTGAGATTTCTTAAAAGAATTTACCAAAAACTTTACAGAAGTTTTTGGCATCTTTTCTTTAATATTTCTTTTGATTTTGTATTTATTATATTTATGTCTAATATCATTTCAATACTCTTTAAATGGTTCTCATTTTTCTTGTAACTTAGTATTTCTGAAAAACAATCTTGAGTATCTATAATCCAATAAATGATCGTATATTTTAGAAAAATGAATAACTTTAACCTTAGTGACTCTTTTAAAACAATTGTTACATTGAAATCTTTGATATTTTAATAAATCTTTAGAATGTTTACTAGTCATAAGATCAATTTTGTTTTTTATTGTTCTCACATCTCTTTTTATTTTTCTAGAGGCTTTTTGAATTGATATACCTTGGCTAATTTCAAATAAAGCATTATAAATTGAATCAATATCCATTTGTTTTTTCTGTAAATTTCTAGTTAGTTCTAATTTTCCTTGAAACTTTCAAATAGTATCAATATTTTCTGCAATTTCATAATGAGTATATTTATTTTCTTTCTTTGATTGATCAAAAATACAAATTCATTTTCCTAAATTTTTCATTATAATATTAATGTATCCTTTCTTGTTTTTGCACATTTATTTTATTACAGGATACATAAAAACAAAGTCATATGCATGTTCAACTTGCATATGACTTTTCTAATTAATATTTATTTTTTTAAAAAAGTGTGTAATAACATATATTTTGAGCCACATATTAATCTCATATAAAATGAGCCTATTTAACAGGAAAGTGGTATAAATTATTTATGAAAATAACACACAACTTATTTAAGTATAAAAATTTAACAAAATTTGAAATAAAAAAACAACAATCTTTAAAATTGATTGCTGAAAATATCGAAAAATCTTTATCTTATCTTAGCTTGATTACAAACCTTAGTTTATCAACTGTAAAAAGATATAAAAAAGTTATTAAAAGCAAAAAAGAAATTGTTGTCTCACATAAAAATAAATATCATCAAAGAAATTACAAAATAACTGATGCAGAAATAGAATTAGTCTTTAAAAATTATTTAGAAACATGTCAGTTTATTTTGAATAGAGATCTAACAAATAATCAACTTTCAATTAAAACATACTTTAATTCTGAGTATGGTTCTTTTATAAGAGAAAAAATTTCTTACAAAACTTTAGTTAAGAGATTTAATCAATTAGGTTTATTTAATATACATACAACCAAAAGAGGAAGAAAGATTGCAAGATTATCAAAGAAAAAAACCTCAGAAGATATAACATTGATATTAAAAAATTATTATCAACAGATTAAACAAAATGAAAAACAAAGACAAGTTTTAAATCTAAAGAAAAATCTAAAATTCGGCGAAATTGTTGAGATTGATGCACAACTTGAACCATACTTAAAAAATGATAAACCATTATATCTTTATCATGCAATAGATGTAGCAACAGGAACATTGTTAGCGGTATGATTTGAAGAACAAGAAACAACATTAGGATATCAAAGACTACTAGAAATTGTATTTAAAAAGTATGGATTCCCAAAGAAAATCTATACTGATAAAAGAAGAAGTTTTTGAGGAAACGAAAACACACAAACAGTCTTTGAAAAAGTTTTAAATAAAAAGGGAATAGAAGTACTAAGTTCATCAAATCCAAAACATAAACCACATGTTGAAAGATCTTTTAGGACATCACTAGACCAATATCCGTTACTTATTCACAAAAACGGATATAAAAATATTGATGATTTGAAGAAAAATAATGAAGTATTTCAAAATTATTACAATATCAGGAATAAAAAAATAATTTCTAAACAAAATGTTTTTCAAAAAGAGGGAAAGAAAAACGGCAATTGAGCCGTTGATTTAGAGATTAATAGAAAAGTTTTAAATGGTGTTGTTAGATACCAAGGTAAAAATTACGCAGCCTTTGATATGTATAACAAAAGAATTATCTTCCCTTATAATTCTGACGTTTTATTAGTGCATTCTTCGGATGATAATTTGTATTTTAAATATAATGATAAAAAATACTTTGCTAAGGAACCTAACGGAAAATATCTAAGTTTAACAGAAATGTGAGCTTTAGAGAAAGGATTAGATTACTCTATTCCAGCCGTAGGGAAACTAGCATTTATCTATAATAAAACAAATTCGTTTTTTAAAACTCTTGAATTATATATCTCAAAATTTAATAGTATTTCCGTGAATGCCCAAGATAGTAATCTTGAAGCTAATAAAATCATGTCCGAATACTTAAGCATACTCCGAGCATTGCACAGAAGCATCAATGATGATATAAGAATTGATGCATAATAATTTTAATATTTTTTATGAAAATTTTAAAAATAAAAATTGCTCTTTTGATGTAGGGAAATTTAGAAAAAATGCGTAAATTTATAAATTTAAAAAAGCAAAAAATAAAAAAATTTTTTTGCATAAGTTTTTTGCCACTTTTTTTAAAAAAAGTGCACACCTCTATAAATAAAAAATGAAAAAACATTTAACTCCTAAATAAGGAGTTAAATGTTCAAAAAATAAGCTCAAAATACATGTTATTCTACAAAAATATCAAAGAAATAATTTTATTTTTTTAAAAAAGATATTTGCTCAAAAAATAATTTAAAAAATATAAAAAAGAAGTTTAATAAAATATTTTTTAAGTTAATATTCTATATATGAAAAATAAATTTAAAAAAGTTATGGTTTCTTTAGTATTAGTTGGTGTTATATCGAGTTTATTGACTACTTCTATTTATTATTATATTAAATATAAGAAGACACTAAATCAAATTAATGAAAGTCACGAAAATGTTTTAACAGAATATAAGGACTCAAATAAAACAAATATTTTAGATATTCAAGATGAATCTGATGTTAACTTATATTTCTCATCATATGGTGTACAAACCTTTTATAACTTAATTAGAATGTCGATGCTTTCAAAAAAAGAAGTACATTTTTATAGATCAAAAAAATTAGTAAGTTTTCACGAAGATTTAAATACTATTGAATTAGAAAATTTTTTAAAAAATAATAGAAAAGTTGATGATTTATCTTTTTTAGAAAATTCTAAAGTACATGAATTAGGCGATGTTAAAGACGAATCTTTATTTTTTGATAAAGCTTTAGAGTTTGTGAAAAATAACCCAAATAAAAAAATTGGAATTTGAACTAATTCAGATCACTTCGTCGTCAATGCAGATAAACTTTCTAGGCTCGCTAAATTTGATAATGTTCAAATTTTTGGAATTGAAGATTCTAACTTATTAGGTCAGTATATTATTGATAATTATTATAAAGATGAAGACTTTGTTAAAGAAAATAAGAATGAAAAATTAGAAAGTTGAAAAAATCCAATAATTAACTCAAAGGTGACTAGATGGAATCAATATTTGATACCTATGTTTTATAAAAATATAAAAGTTTATTGAACTGATCCGCAACAATCTAAAAATTTTGAAATTCTCGGAATTAAAAATCATTTTTCATTTTTTAATGAAGAAGGATTTCAAAAACTTAAAGATGAAATTTTTCAAAGAAGAGATAAGTACAATAAGAGGTATTCTAATTATTGAGCCAAAATAACTAGCTACAATTGAGAAAAAGAACGAGATAAGGTAAATAAGATTCAAAACGAAAACAATAAAGAAAGCTTAATTATTTTAGGAACTAATAGTACTAATGATCAAGATTCTATTTCGAAAATATTATTTGAATATGGTGAGCAATATAACATTTATTACAAAGGACATCCTGGAATGAATGCTAATGCGAGTTTTATAATTAATAAATTAAAACCGGGAGAACAAATATCTTTCTTTGATTATGAAATTAATCAAAAAAGGAACTTTATAATTAAGGATTCGTGAAAAATTCTTGCCTTAGAAACGCAAATCCCATAAGAGGAACTAACATCTGATCACGCTAATGAAGAAAATGGAATATGGTTTAATAAATGAATAGGATTAGATGGAATATCTAGTGCACTTTATGGTATATTAAATAAGAAAAATACTTATTCGGACATTTTGTTTCTAGGTGATTCATTCAATAAAAAACTATTCAAAATGGGGTCAAAAGAATTTGATTCCTTCTTAAGTAAAATTGCTACAAAAGGAGCTTCTAACTCGATTATCATTTCTAAAATTAATGACAAAATGCCAGAGAATTTAGAAATAGATGATTTTAAATTCGAAACATCTATTAATTCTGGCTTTAACATTATTAAACCAATCAAAATATTGAGCAAAACAAAAAATAACAAAAATGCTTATATTTTTGAATTCGAAATTGAAGTTTCTTACCAATTAAACGATAAAACTCCTATTGAACATTTTATAATTAAAGTTAATAAGAATATTTAAAAAAGTTAGCCACGCTAACTTTTTTAAATTATACTAAACCTTTTGTTTTTAAAGTTTTTAAAGTTTTTGCACTAACACGTAAAGTCATTCTTTGTCCATCAATTGTAACTCTAACTTTTTGTAAGTTTACATTGAATTTTCTTTTAGAAGCATTCATAGCATGTGAACGTGTATTTCCTGATAATGGTCCTACACCTGATAATTGACATCTTCTTGCCATAATTTGTTCTCCTTGCTTTCTTATTTACGAATGTTTAAAGCTTCGATAACTTTGTTGTATTCTTCTAAATTTGCTTCTTTAAGGTGTTTTAATAAAACTTTACGTTGTGAAATTTTTGCTAAGAAACCTCTACGTGAGTGATTATCTTTTGGGTTATTTAAAAAGTGTGGTTTTAATGATTCGATATCTTCTGTTAAAATAGCAATTTGAACTGCTGTATTTCCTGTATCTTTTTCATTTTTACCAAATTTTTTGATTAATTCAGCTTTTTTTGCCTTTGAAACCATAATATTTTCTCCTAAAATTAAATGTATATTATGTTTTAAACCTAGATAGAACTCATTATAAATTAGGTTAAACCCAAGTCTAAAATTTATGTTTGCTTTTTAAAGCTGTTTTATTATATCATTTAAATTGTTTTTTTCATTGACTAAAATAATTTTTTTAGCGATTGCTTTATACTCTTCTTTTAAGATATCATCAAACTTAGAAGTTACTAAGTAAATCTTGTCAATAAATTCAATATAACAATTAGTGTTGTTAATTTTATTTAAAAATTCAAATTCCTTATCAATCGAATATCAACGAATTTCTTTATTTGCATTAATATGAATCAGTGAAAAATAAATTAAATTATTAATGTACAACTTCGCTACATAAAAACCTTTATGAGGCAATAATTGTTTAGCATTAAATAAGATTTTTCCTTCTTCAAAAATCCCGTTAATAGTGAAATTAAAAACTAATAATTCATTTGCTGTTTTCACATCCCCAAATTCAATCATTTCTTTAAGAAATCTTGTTGAAATTTTGGTGTTATTGACTTTAAATATTGGAACAGTAATACAACTTATATTCAAATCTTCAAGATTTATTTCCTTTAATTTTAAGAGATCATTTCCCAACTTAAAATCTTCACCTGCAAAGATTTTTACATTTTCGTTATGTGAGATTTTTTTTATGAATTCAAATGCACTTAAATTTTTTATACTACGAAAATCAATCTCCACAATTAAATCTAAATTCAATTGAGCTAAATTAAAATAACTCGCTATATTACTTTGAAAAAATTCTCCTTTATTTTTGAATTCAAATGTTTCTTGATTAAAAACAAATAAAATTTTTCTGCCTGAATATTGAAGAGTTTCTTCGAATACTTTAAAATGCCCTATATGAAATGATTCAAAACTACCCAAAATTATATTATCATCATTTTTAGCTATAAAATTTTCTAAAGTATAAATTTCTAAAGACTTCATTTTAAATTAAATACAACTCTTTCAATTTAAGATAACAACCTTCATATTCGCAATCTAAAGCTACGTCTTTTGCAACTGACTTTAATTTATCATTAGCTCTTTGCATCGCAACTCCGTAATGAGCATCTCTAAGCATTTCATAGTCATTTGAACTGTCACCGAAAGCAATAAGATTTTCCATAGAATAACCTAAATGTTTACACAAAATTTCTAATGTATGACTTTTTGTAACGTTCTTTGGACTTATTCAAAAGCCTCTTGATCATCTAGAAGATACTTCAACGTTAAAATCATTTTCTTTTATATATTGCTCAACTTTATCAGAAAGATTTTTAGGATCATCTGTGCTAAAAGTTATCAAATATAAATCCGTTTCCCTAAGAGAAGCATCTTCGTAATCATGATAATTTTGCATAAATGGCTTAATAAACCATGTATCAGTTTTTAAGTTTGGTGATTTATACACTCTATCAAAATCTGTGACAGCCATTGCAACTTGTTCATCTTTAAATTTGTTGAATATTTTTTTTACAACTTCTTTATCAATTGATGCCTTAAAAATAAAATCTCGTTTTTGGACATCTCAAATAAAAGAACCATTTGCTCCAATGAAATAATCAACTGGGTGCAACTGATCTAAAAAATCACCAATTGTTGCAAATTCTCTAGCACTTGCAACTACAGTTTTGATTCCGTTATTTTTAAGTTGCGAGAACATTTTTTTCGTGTTTTCTTCAAACTTTGTATGTCCATTTGGTAATAATGTACCATCAACATCGAAAGCCGCTATTTTAATAATATCTTTTAATTGTTTCATTTTAACCTCTTATTCTTTTTGGAAAAACTTTTTTAGGATAAAAAATCCCTTTATCTACATCTCCAACCGCACAAATTTCTTTAGTGTGTTTACTTAATATGAATAATTTGCCATTTTTCTTATTCAAATAAATGTTTCTTCCGTGAGAAATATCTTCTAAATCAGAATCTTCCACTTCTACTAATTCTAGTGTAAAAAGATTTTTAAAATCTATTTCTTGAAACTCATTTGGTTGAATGTTTCCTAAATCAACATTACCAACCTTAGTTCTTTTTAAGTAAGTCATAGCACATGATGTTCCTAAAATATGCGCAATATCAACTAGTAAAGTTCTTATATATGTGCCCTCAGAAACGGTTGTTAAAATACTGAATTCATTGTTTTCTTCATCAAAACTTACTAATTCAATTTTTTTCACTTCAATATTTTGGGAAGGAACCTCTACCTTTTCACCTGATCTTGCATAATCATAGGCTTTTTTTCCTTTTATTTTTTTAGCACTAAAAACGGGTGGTATTTGAGTTTTAAATAAACTAGCCTTTTCAATCGCTTCCTTTAGTTCACTTAGTGATATATCTTTTTTTTCTAAAAAATTAAGATTTCCAGTTATATCTTGTGTATCACTGCTTACAAATAATTTTGCTTTCGCCAAATAAGTTTTGTCTTTATTTGATATATATTGAAAAAGTTTTGTATCATCATTAGTTGCGATAATCATCAAACCTTCAGCTAGCGGGTCTAAAATTCCTGTATGTCCAATTTTATAAGCATTTAATTTTGAACTTAATTTTCTAATTGTTTTATTTGAAAAATCACCTTTTTCTTTATAAAATTTTAAAAACATTATCGCCTTTCATCTTACTTAAAAATATTTAAATTTATTTTACCATATTGGTAGGCCAAAACATAAAATATATAGATATTTTTTAAGTGAAAAAATATAGAAAAAATGGTAAAATTACAAATATGAAAAGTATAGTGAATTCAAAAGAACCAATTATTATTTTTACTGGACCAAGCGGAGTTGGTAAAGGGACAATCGAAAGATTGCTTTTTGAGTTTGAAGAATTAAATTTATCCCTTTCTTGCTCTGCCACAACAAGGAAACCTAGAAATGGTGAATTAAATGGAATTCATTACTACTTTATCGATATAGATAGCTTCAGAGATAAAATGAAACATAGAAAATTTTTAGAATTTTCTTATCATTTAAATAATTATTATGGAACGTTATATTCAGAGTTAAAAAAGATTCATGAAAAGAAAATGGTTCCTATGCTCGAAATTGAAACTAATGGTGTAAAAAAAGTAATAGAAAGATTTAAAAAAGAAAACCTTAATGATAAGTATAATCTTATCACCATTTTTTTAGCTCCGCCTTCAATTGATGATTTAAGAAAACGTATAATTTCAAGAGGTTCCGAGAATAATCAAACACTAAAGGATAGATTAAAGAAAGCAGAAGACGAAATTAAAGATTCTTCAATTTTCAAATACAAAATAATCAACGACATCCCAGAAAGAGCAGCAAATGAAATTAGGGAAATTTTACACAAGGAGTTAGGGATTGATCAAACTAAGTAGTATAAGTGAAAAGGGTAATGTAAGATCCAACAACGAAGATCGTGTTGGATATTTTATTAATAAAAACATATATTTAGGAATTCTATGTGATGGAATGGGCGGTCATAAAAATGGTGATATTGCAGCAAATACTGCTTTAAACATGCTTGCAATAGATTTCATGAACAGTTTTAAATATATAAATAAAGATAGCGTAAAAGAGTTTGTTCATAGTTCTTTTTCCAATATTAAGAATGAGCTAAAAAAAATTTCTAGCATGAACCCAGATAAAAAAAACATGGGTACAACTGTTGTTGCTTTTATATATAATGAAAAAGAAAAGCAGCTTAATGTTTTTTATAGTGGTGATTCTAGATGTTACATTTTAAAGAGAAACAATGAATTAATCCAAGTAACTAGAGACCATAACTTGATGAATAGATGAATAGACGAAGGGATTGATCCTAAAATTGATGAATCAATGCCAATTTACAGATTTTTAACTAGTGCTGTAGGAGCTAATCTTGAAACACGAGTAGATTTTATAACTATTGATGATGTTGAAAAAAATGAATTACATAAAGTTTTACTAACATCTGACGGTATTCACGAATTTTTGAGTAATGATGATATACATTTTATTTTATCAAGAAACGAAGAACCAAATTATATTATGCAAAAATTTATTGAAAAAGCTATTATAATGGAATCTACAGACAACATGAGCGCTGTTTTAATGGAGATAAATAATGAATAGTAATAATTCAATTTCGATACCGGAATCCTCAAAAGTTCATGAAAAATATAAAGTAGGTAGAATACTTGGCAATGGTGGGATGGGAGTTGTTTGCTCTGTAGTGCCAAAAAATAATCCAAATGTTGAATATGCTTTAAAATATAGGTACAACGATTTTAATGAAACCTCAAAAAGAAGGTTTTTGGATGAAATAAAATTATTATCAAAAATCAATTCCGAGCATTTCCCTAAATTGATTGATTCATACAGTGATAAAAATGAACAATTTTATATCATGGAACTTGTTACTGGCGAGACATTAAAAGATTTGTTGCGAAAAAATAGACAGTTAAATGTTGCGACAGCCAATAACTACATCAGGCAAATCGCGGACGCATTGGGTGAATTACATTCTAATGGAATTATTCATAGAGACATTAAATCCCAAAATATAATGGTTCAAAATGATTTTTATATAAAAATCCTGGACTTAGGAATATCTGTTTCGGAAGATTCTCATAGATACACAAAAACAAACGCAATAGTTTGTTCACCACACTATGTTGCACCAGAATACTTAATAAAAAATAGCAAGATAACAAAAGCTGTTGATATATATTCTTTAGGTATTTTATATTACGAAATGCTTATTGGCGATTATCCTTTTGAAGGAAAAAACGAAACAGACACTATATTAATGCACAAAAATAACGAATTTCCCAATCCGAAAAATTATAGAGATTTACCTCAATCAATTGCTAATATAATTATAAAAGCAACTGCAAAGAACCCTTCCCATAGGCATCAAACTGTTTGAGAATTTAAAGAAGATGTTAAAACATCATTAAAGGATTATAGAAAATTAGAAAAACCAATTTCGCAAAAAACTATGAAGTCTAAGAAAACAATTGCTGATATAATAAATTCTATTTGATTTATGGTTGGCGTTTTAGGATTTTTAGTTATTATTGTTATTTCTATAATAATTATTGGATTTACTTTGGGGGTTTTATAATGCAAAATTGAAAAATATTTTCACTAGTTGCTGGTGATTTTGAAATTTGTAATATAAAATCCAAAGAATGCAAAATTTTGAAAGCAGCCGGAAAATTAAGATATAATAATATTTCGCCTATTGTCGGCGATTTTGTTGAGATTCAAAACAATATGATAAAAAGTGTTTTTGAAAGAAAAAATGAGTTTATTAGGCCTAAAGTATCAAATATAGATCAAGTTATTATATTCATGTCTATTGAACAACCTAAATTTAGTTCGTTCTTAATCGACAAATACATGAGTATAATCGAAAAAAAAAGTATAAAACCTATTTTATTTATAACTAAAAGTGATTTAAATCCTAGCGAAACAGAAATGTGAAAAAAACAATATTCTAATATGGGATATGAAGTCTATTCAATAAATAACAAAAAATTATTTGATGATGATCTAAAGAAAATTTTTCAAAATAAGTTTTCTGTTTTTATGGGGCAAAGCGGAGTAGGTAAGACCACAACACTAAACAACATTACAAATCTTTCGTTTAAAACACAAGAAATTTCAAAGGCCTTAGGAAGAGGAAAACACACCACTAGAGTAGTTAAAATTATCCCGGTTTTTGATGGGTATTTAATTGACACACCAGGATTTTCTTCTCTTGAAATAGAACTTAATAGCGTTGAACTATCTAAAAGTTTTAAAATGTTTAAGGAACTTTCTGAGACATGCAAGTTTAGAGATTGTTTGCATATAAATGAAAAAGATGCAGATTGCGCTATTAAATTAGCTATCAAAAATAACAATATTCCGTTATTTAGATATGAAAACTACTTAAAATTGCAAAAAGAATTACAAGAGAAAAGGAAATAATTATGACAAAATATGTTACACCAAGTTTATTAAATGTTGACGCCGAAAAAAGATTAGACATGGCTAATACACTCATTAGTAATGGAATAAAATGAATTCATTATGATGTGATGGATGGTAATTTTGTACCGAATACAGCAATAGAAGTTTCTGAAATTAAAAATATTGACGAAAAATCTTTAAAACATATAAAAGATGCACATTTAATGGTAGTTAATCCTTATGAATATGTTGATCAATTAAAAAACCATGTTGATATTTTAACATTCCATTTTGAAGCTATAGAAAATGATTTAGATAAGTTTGAAGAATTTTTGGAAAAAAATAAACATGAACTAAAGATCGGTTTAGCAATTAAACCAAATACTAAAGTATCTTCAATTAAATCATTTTTAGACAAATTATCATTAGTTCTTGTTATGTCAGTAGAACCTGGAAAAGGTGGACAAAAATTTATGGAATCTTCACTAGACAAAATTAAGGAATTATATTCAATTAGAAATAATAATTCATACGACTACTTAATACAAGTAGATGGTGGTATAAACTCAGAAACAGGCCCAATGTGCCTTAAAAGTGGTGCTGATGCTGTTGTTGCAGGTACTTTTCTTGTTGTAGAACCTACAAAAGAGAGAATAAATAGTATACTTGGTAAATTTAAATAATTAAAAATTCTCATGTTTATTGCATGAGAATTTTTAATTCAACAAAAAACAAAATTATACTTTACTAAGCACTAAATCAACAACATCTTGTACTGTAACAATTTGCATTAATTCTTGATCAGAAATAGAAATGTTAAACTCTTCTTCTGCTAAAACTATAATTTCGGCTAAATCTAATGAGTCTATCTTTAAATCTTTAACTACATCAGTTTCTACAACTTTTTTTCTTGCTAATCTTGTGAAATTTTCAATAATTTTTGCTTTTACATTTTCCATAAAATAATTATACAAATTAAAATCTTATTTCATAGCTTTTTAATTCTTTGATTTCGTTATTTTCAATATGTTTAAAATATATAGTGAGCATTAAATCATTATAGTTAATTTCATAGTCGAAATATATTTCTCCCCTAAAGCTATTGAGCCTCGAAAGAATTGACTTAACTATCTTATCTATTAATTTATCATTAAGTACAGAAACACCAAATACATCCTTCTCTACAATAGCTTCTAAAAACTTTTCATCAATTGATGGAAAAATCGAAATTTTATCAAGACTATCAAATTTTTCGTTCTGAGTATTTTCTTCTTTTTTAAAGTTGTCAATTTTAACGTTTTTAATAACTAAATATAACAAGCCTCCAACAAATAATGCTGAACTTGTGAAAAATAGAATCTTTCATTTAGATATTCTAATACTCATTTCTTCTTTTAATTAAGTAATCATTAATTGTTCAATTAGTTTCACCACTAAACAAAATATTATTTAACTGTAGGTCTGATATTTTGAATGAATATGCTTTATCTAAAAGTTTGTTGCTCTCTTTTATAAAATATTTTTTAGGCTTTAAGTAAAAATGCTTTAAGTCTTGTGTCAAACTATTCTTAAAAACAATATTAGTTCCTAACGCTTCGAAATTTAAAGAATATTCGATGTAAGGTAAGCTTGTTATGGGTATTTCTAAAACTTTTTTAGAATTATAGTTATCAGCTTTCAATACTTCTCCTGTCTCATTATTCGTAATCAGATCTTCATTTATAACAAACTTTGACTTTCAAAACTGATTTTCTTTCTTTTTTTCTTCTTTTAATTTTATTCCGTTTTTATCCTTTATAAAGTGCGGTATTTTAAAAGATATGTTACTAATAATGTTGTACTGATTAGTTGGATCAAACATCTTTTTTAGATCATTATTAAAAAAATCAAAATAATAAATAATATTTGCTAGTTCATAAACTTTTTGACCAGCTTTTATATCATTTCAACTAAAATATATGTTTAAAAATCGGTGATTCTTTGTTTCTATCCCATCTTTAATATTGAAAATTGATGAATAACTTAATTTAATTCTGTGATTTTTGTTATTACTTTTAATAACTATTGAATTTGGGTCTTTTTCCTTTAAATATATTTCATATTTACCTAAATATTTATTGCTTATATCAAAAAATTGTAGTTCGATATAATCTAATTTCTCACCATCTTTCAATAACTCATTTAAATTAACAATCAATTTATCTTCTCTTTTGACTCTTCTTGCATGACTTTTGTTTATTTTAAGAACAAAATGCGATATATATCTCGCTTTGTTATGAATAACTTTATCAATTTTTAAAAACAAATAAGGTTTTCTTGAATTTGCTGTATTAAATAATTCTATATTAAAGTTTAGTTCCTCATTAATGTCTTTAGGTGTATCACTTTCTAAAATAAAATTTGAAGTTTCATCATTTTTAATATAACTATAATTCCTGTGATATGATGAATTAATTTCTTCATTAAAATAATGCAAGGTAAAAACTTGTAAACTCTAAAATAGCAGCTTTCTTCTTTTTATAAAACGTTGTTTTTGAAAAGTGTTTTAAATATCATTCATTCACATCTCTAGTTTCTTCATTTAAATAACAATTCTCAATCATTCATGCACCTTCAGGACTCATTTGTGACAAAATAAATCTTATTGTGTTATTTGCATCGTTGTAAATTTCTTTTTCTAAATTGTCTATTGTTTTAATTAATTCTTGATCATTAGGAAAAAACCTTGATCTTAATTTTAATTTTGCAATTTGTTTTTGTAAGATCTTTTTAAATTCAAAATGAGATATAAATATTTGACTTATTAATTTACACATTTTGGCATAAAAATCTTTTTTATCTGTTTCTTTTACAATATTAGAAATTTCTTCTAAATTTTTAATCATTTTTCCCTCCAATTATAGTTTATACCTTTTTATTTTTTTTGTCAAGTAAGTTTATAAAAAAAGGAAAAACCATAAGGTTTTTCCGTACTATTTTTTTAAAAAATTAATATGCTTTAGCAAACACAACATAACGTTTTGTGCCATTTTTGCATTCTGGAATGATGCATGATTCTTGATTTTCTGGTTTAAATAAATCTTTAATTGGAATGCATCTAGCTGTTGCTCCTGTCTCTTCTTTAATTCTTTCTTCAGCTTCATCAGAACAACAAAAAGGAGCAACTACAAAATTACTTTTTTCAATTTCTTTCTTGAAATCATCGTAATAATTTACGCTAACAGTTCTATTTTTTAATCTTTCTTTTGCTGACTCATATAAATTATTATGTATATCTTCTAAAAGAATACCAACCCTATCTTTAACATCCTTAAGACCTACTAATTCTTTTTCAAGAGTATCTCTTCTAACTATTGTTACTTTGTTCTCTTGTAAATCTCTTGGGCCAATTTCGATTCTAAGTGGAACACCTTGAATTTCACTATTAGATGCTTTGAAACCAGGGTTCTTTTCACTTGAGTCTAAATTCACTCTAAATTTTCTTCCTAAATCAATAAATAATTTTTTAGCAACTTTTGAAACTTTTTCATCCTTATTAGCAAATAATTCCAAAATATCTACTTGGGTAGGAGCAATTCTAGGAGGAATAATTATACCTCTATTATCTCCATGGGTCATTATAAGGGCACCAATTAATCTTGTTGTAACACCTCAAGATGTTTGATAAACAAAATCTTCCTTATTTTCTTTATTTTTAAATTTAATTTCATAGGGTTTAGAAAAGTTTTGCGCTAAATAGTGACTTGTTCCTGATTGTAGCGCCTTCCCATCTTTCATCATGGCTTCTATAGTATAAGTTGAACAAGCGCCAGCAAACTTCTCACGAGGTGTTTTTCTACCGACTATAGTAGGAATTGCTAAAAAGTTTTTTAAAAATTTAGCATATGTATTTATCATTTCTCTTGTAAATCTTCTTGCTTCTGTAGGATCAGAATGAGATGTATGACCTTCCTGTCATAAAAATTCTCTAGAACGTAAGAATGGGTTAGTTGTTTTTTCTCACCTAAGTACATTTGCCCACTGATTGTAGATCATTGGTAAATCATTGTATGAGTTAATTGATTTTTTAAATAAATCAGCAAATAAAACTTCGGATGTTGGTCTTATATATAATTTTTCACTTAATTCCTTGTTACCAACATGAGTTACGGTTGCTAATTCTGGATTAAAGCCAGCAATATGTTCTTTTTCTAATGCAAAAAGACTTTCAGGTATCAATAAAGGCATATAAACATTTTGAATACCTTTCGATTTAAAGATACTATTCAATTCTTTTTGAATCATTTCTCATATACCGTAAGAATTAGGTTTAAAAATTAATGAACCTTTTGTTGGTCCATAAGCAATTAAATTTCCATTCTTAACAACATCAGTATATCATTTCGCAAAATCTACTTCCATTGGTGTAATTTTATCTAATTCTTTTTTGTTTGTCATTATATGCTTATTATACTTTTTTATTTAAAAATAAAAAGTATAAAAAAGTATAAAAAAACACCGCTTTTGGCGATGATATGGCTGCCCCAGTTAGATTCGAACTAACGCGTGTCGGAACCAAAACCCGATGCCTTACCGCTTGGCTATGGGGCAAAAATGGTGGGGGGAGAGGGATTCGAACCCCCGAATCCTAAGAAAGTGGGTTACAGCCACCCGCATTTGGCCGCTTTGCTATCCCCCCGGGATTGCTAATATATTATACACAAAACTTTTTAAAAAATAAAAATTTTTTTTAATAAATTTTATTGTATAATTGGTTTACAAGAATTAGGAGTATAGTTCAACGGTAGAACAACGGGCTTCAACCCCGTGTGTTGTGGGTTCGAATCCTGCTACTCCTGCCAAAAGACACTTATTAAATGATTAAGCACTAATCATTTAATAAGTGTTTTCTTTATATTTTGTTATATAATTTTAATATGAATAAAATTTATAAATTCGGATTTATCGGAACTGGGGCATACGGTTCTGCATTGGCAAATATTTTGACTCATAATAATTTAAAAACTATTATGTATGGCATTAATGATGATGAAATAAATGATATAAATAATGGTTATAACAAAAAGTTTTTTGGAGAAAAAAAGTTTGATAACAATCATTTAATTACTGCAACTAAAGACTTAGAATATGTTCTTGACAATTCAGAAAACATTGTTTTAGCTGTACCATCATTTGTTTTGAGTAGCACTTTAAGTAAAATGAAAGAATTAAGACCTCAAGTAAAATGAAACATAATAAATATAGCTAAAGGTTTTGAAACACAAACTAGAACATTTTTTTCAGAATTTATAAAGAAAGAGATGAAAGAATCATTAAATAATTTATCTACATTATTAGGTCCTTCATTTGCAATAGAACTTTTCGAAAAAAATAAGACTATTATTAATATTTTTGGTGATTCTAAAAAATACAATAACGAGGTAATAAGTTATTTTAATAATGATTACTTTAAGATTTACCCAATTGACGACCCTTTTTCAGCAGAATTATTTGCTGCGTTAAAAAACGTATTAGCTATTGGTTGTGGTATTTTATCAGAGGTATCTAACTCAAAAAATACATTTGCAGCTTTTTTGACAACTGGTGTTAAAGAAATATTAATGATTTATGGAAAAATAGCAAAAAAGAAAAAATATAAATTGGTTTTTGATTATGCCACATTTGGGGATACTGTTTTAACTTGCTCCAATGATAAGAGCAGAAATTTTTCATACGGTAAATTTATCGCTAAGAACGGAATAGAAAGTGCTAACAAAGAATTTCAAGGCACAATCGAAGGAAAAGAAGCGGCAAAAGTATTGGTAGAAATTTTAAATATATATAGAATTAAAACTAAGGTTTTTAAAGGAATTATTTCTGTTCTAGCTAATAAAATATCACCAAAGGAAATTGACTTATATATAACTAAATAAAGGTTTATTTTTAAGCCTTTATTTTAATTATAATGTTTAAAATATTAGTCAAATAGTGTAAAATTATATTATTATATATTTTATAGAAATGGAGATAAAATGTTTAAACACAAACATGACAAAAAACATAGTGTAGTTGTAGTTTCAGCAATATACAAATATGATGAATTTAAAACTGAATTTGATAAATTAGTTAGTCAAGCAAGTTCAAAAATTAAAGTTCCAGGATATAGACCAGGTAAAGCACCAAAAGAACAATTACTTGCTAGAATAGATTATCATTCAATTGAAAATAAAATTTTCTCAAATTTTTTAGATAAAAATAAAAATGAAATTTTCAAATATTTAGATGATAAGAAAATTAAGTTTCTTCCAGTATTTTCTAATGTAGATATCAAAGATAAAAAAGATAAGGAAAATAAAGATTTAGAAATTGAAGTAAGTTTACCTACTATTCCTGATTTTGAAAACATTAAATTTGATGATGTTAAGGTTAAATTTGAATTACCAAAGATAACAAAAGAAGATATTGAAGTTGAAATGAGTCATTTTACAAGTCACCTTACAAAGAAAACAGAAGTAAAAGAAAAAGATGCTAAGTCTCAATTACACGACACTGTTAACATTGACTTTAAAGGTTTCATTAATAATGAACCATTCGAAGGTGGTGAGGCTAGTGGATATGATCTTGAATTAGGTTCAAATAGCTTTATAGCAGGATTCGAAGATCAATTACTTAATAAAAAAGTTGGATATAAAGGAGATGTTAAAGTTAAGTTTCCTAAAAACTATTTTGTTAAAGAATACGCAGATAAAGATGCTGTTTTTGAAGTAAAAATTAATAAGATTTTTAGACAAGATTCTGTAAAAGTTGATGATGAAATGATCAAAAATATCGGAATTAAAAATGTTAGTTCTTTAAAAGATTTTGAAAAATACACTTCATTAAAATTAAATCTTGAACAACTTTCTAGACAACTTACAAATTATGTTAATGAAGTTATTTTTGAAGGATATTCTAAGTTTGATACTAAATTAAATGAAATATTTTTCAAAGAAAGAGTGAATGCATTAAGAAAAGATTTTGAAAAAAGATTAGAATCTTTCGGTATTAAAAAACGTGAATATATAACAATGTTAAAATCTTCTGAAGAAGAGATTGAAAAAGAGTTCGTTACTTTAGCTGAAAAAGAAGTTGCGATTGAATTTGTTCGTGAAGCAATAATGAAAGACGTTAAAAAATCAAATGATTGAGAAACTAAATATGCAAAAGAATTTGAAATTTTAACAAATGAAGACGAAGCTAAGAATATTTCATTATTTTTATCAATGAATGAATCATTATTGACAAAAATAGGAAAAGATAAAGAATCTAAAGAATTAGTAACATTTATATCTAAAAAATTAAAATTTTAAATAATAAAATAAAATCGAAGTAATTTCGATTTTTCTTTACAAACTTTTAAAAGAATCAAAAAAAATAAGCCAAATAGGCTTATTTTTATATTCTATAATTCAATAACTTTTCCACCAGCTGCTTCAACTGCTTTTTTAGCTGATTCACTAGCTTTATTTACTGTAATAACAACTTTTTTTGTTAAAGTACCATTTCCAAGTAATTTAATAGGTAAACTTCTTTTAACTAATCCTGCTTCAAATAATTTTTCAATAGTAATTTGTGAGTTATTTTCAAATCTAAGTTCAATATCTTTTAAGTTAACAACTTGATATTCAACATGGTTAACGTTTGTAAATCCACGTTTTCCAATACGACGGAATCAAGGAGTTTGTCCTCCTTCAAATCCTAATCTGTGTCCTTTACGTTTGTTTTGTCCTGATTGTCCTTTACCTGCTTGTTTCCCTTTACCTGCTGCGTGTCCACGACCTTTACGGTGTTTTTCAGGTCTAGAACCTTCTGTAAATTGTAAATTGTGTAATTTGATAGCCATAATTATTTAAGATCCTTTACATCTTTGTCTCTAATATCAGCAATTTGTTCAGGAGTTCTTAAAGCTTGTAATGCTTTAACTGTTGCTTTAACAGTATTTGCTTTTGAACGTGAACCGTATGTCTTGGTAACAATATCAGAATATCCTGCTAATTCAACAACAGCACGAACTGTTCCTGAAGCAATAAGTCCCTTTCCTTTTGAAGCTGGTTTCAACATAACTCTTGATGATAAGAATTTTGCATTTACTTCATGAGGAATTGTTCCTGTTTTTTCATTTAAAGGAACATTTACTAAATTATTCTTAGCGTCTTTTACTGCCTTTTTAATAGCATCTGGAACTTCATTGGCTTTACCATGTCCATATCCAACACTACCTTTTTTATTACCTATAACAACGAATGCAGAGAAACTGAATCTTCTTCCACCTTTAACAACTTTTGTAACACGTGCTACATCAATAAGTTTTTCTGTGTATTCTGATTCAACTTTTGGACGACGTTCTCTTGGTTGAGAATTTTTTCTTGGACGACGTTCGAATTGTTGTTTTTCACCATTTGCTGATTCTTCAACATTTTTAGCGCTTCTTGGAGCTCTTTTAGCAATAACTTCTTTTGTTCCTGCTTCTTCTTTAACTAATTTCTTGTCTTTTTCATTAATCATAATTAGAATTTAACTCCTTTTTCTCTAACTGCTTCAGCAAAAGCTTTAACACGACCATGGAAAATGTAACCACCACGGTCAAAAACAACTTCAGTAATACCTAATTTGTTAATTTTATCTCCCATTAATGAACCTAATTTTTTAGCAGCTTCAATATTACCGCTATATTCTTTTGATGATAAAGAAGAAACGCTAGCTATTGTAACCCCTTTAACATCATCAATTAATTGAGCATAAAAGTTTTGGTGTGATTTAAAAACATTTAGACGAGGTTTTGATGCTGTACCATTAATACGATAACGAGCACGTGAGTGTTTTTGTTTTCTAGCTTCATTTCTTGATAATTTTGCCATAATTCTAACCTAAGCTCCTTATTTTTTAGAAGCTGTTTTCCCTTCTTTACGTCTAATTTGTTCACCTTTATATGAAATACCTTTACCTGAGTATACACTTGGTCTTCTAACATCACGAATTATAGATGCAAAGTGTCCTACACTTTGTTTGTTTGTTCCTGTAACTGAAACTTCAGTTGGTTTAGCAACTGTAACTTTAACATCACTAGGAACATCTAAAGTAACATTGTGGCTGTACCCTGCTGAAATAACAAGTTGTGACCCTGTTAAAACTGCTTTGTACCCAACCCCTTTAATTTCTAAATCTTTACGGAAACCTTTTGAAACTCCTGTAATCATATTTGAAATATGTGAGTTTGTTGTTCCGTGTAATTGTTTTGTGACTTTTTCATCGTTTGCACGAACTGTAGTAACTTGATTACCTTCTACAACAACAGAGATTAATGGACTGAATTCTCTTTCTAATGTTCCTAAAGCACCTTTAACAGTAACTTTTGAACCTTCTACTGAAACGGTTGTACCAGCAGGAATTATTAAAACACGATTACCAACACGTGACATAAATACCTACCTATCAAATGTAAGCGATAATTTCACCACCTACATTTTCCTTTCTAGCTTCTGATCCTGTCATTAATCCTTTTGATGTAGAGATAATTACTGTTCCGTAACCTGAAAGAATTGATGGAATTTCTTCTGATTTAACATAAACTCTTAATCCAGGTTTTGAAACTCTTTTAATTCCCACTATTGCAGCTTGTCCTTTTTTGTATTTTAAATTGATTAGAAGTGATTTTTGTGTTCCTTCACCTTCTATTGAATATGAAGAAATGTACCCTTGACTTTCGATTAACTTAACAATAGCTTCTTTCTTAACAGAATATGGAATTGAAACTGTTTTGTGTTTTCTAGCGTTTGCATTTTTAATACGAACAACTAAATCTGAAATTGGATCTGTAATAAACATAATTATCAACTCGCTTTCTTAACACCAGGTATTTTTCCTTCGTGTGCTAAATTTCTGAAACAAATACGGCAAACTTTGTATTTTCTTAAAACTGAATGTGGTCTACCACATAATTCGCAACGTGTATAAGCACGTGTAGAAAATTTAGGATGACGTTTTGCTTTTTCTATTAACGCTTTTCTTGCCATTATTTAGCTCCTTTTTTTTCGAATGGTACACCTAAAAGTTCTAATAAACTTCTAGCTTCTTCATCACTTTTTGCTGTTGTAACAACAAGTACATCTAATCCTTTAATACGACGAATTTTGTCGAATTCAATTTCTGGGAAAATGATTTGTTCTTTAATACCTAAAGCAAAGTTACCTCTACCGTCAAATGCTTTTGGATTAACACCACGAAAGTCACGAACACGTGGTAATGAAATATTAATTAATTTTTCTAAGAAATCTCACATTCTATCTCTACGTAATGTAACTTTTCCACCCATAGGCATTCCTTCACGTAATTTTCATGAAGCATTTGATTTCTTAGCTTTTGTTTCGAATGGTTTTTGTCCTGAAATAAGTGTTAATTCATGAAGAACTTCTTCAATCGCTTTTGAATTTGAAACTTCTTTACCAGCTGTCATATTTAAAACAACTTTCTCAATTCTTGGAACTTGCATTGATGATGAGTAATTGTATTTTTCTTTAAGAGCAGGAACTGCTTTTTCTAAGTATCTTTGTTTTAACATAATATTAGATTTCCTTTTGTGTTTTTCTTACAACTCTCACTTTTTTTCCATCTTTATTCACTTTGTATCCAAGTTTAGAGAATTGATTTCCTTGAGATTTTGAAGCTTTTTTAACTAAGTATGCAACATTTGAAACATGAATTGGTGCAGCAAATTCTGTAATTGAACCATCTTGATTTTGTTGTGTAGGTTTGTTGTGTTTTTTAACAATGTTAACATCTTTAATAACGACTCTTTGCTTATCGTGTAATACTTTTTCGATTGTTCCTATTTTTCCTTTTTCTTTTCCAGAAATAACTATAACTTCGTCATTTTTCTTAAATTTAATTTTTGACATAAATATCTCCTATAAAACTTCTGGTGCTAAAGAAACAATTTTAGGGAATTTTTCACGTAATTCACGAGCAACTGGCCCGAAAACACGTGTTCCACGTGGTGTTAAATCTTCTTTAAGTATTACAACTGCGTTGTCATCAAAACGAATGTATGTACCATTGTTACGGTGAATTCCGTATGATGAACGCACAACAACTGCTTTAACAACTTGACCTTCTTTAACAATACCATTTGGAATGGCTTTTTTAACTGAACATACAATAATATCACCTATATTAGCAACTTTCTTTTTAGAACCACCTAAAATACGAATAACTCCGATTTCTTTTGCTCCTGAGTTATCAGCAACGTTTGCTCTTGATAATTCTAATAACATTAGTTTTTACCTTCTTTTGAAGTCGAAATTGATACTAATCTAAAACGTTTTGTTTTTGAAAGTGGTCTTGTTTCCATGATTACAACGATATCATCTAATTTTGCTTCTTGATTTTCATCATGAACTGCAAATCTTTTTGTTGATTTGAAACGTTTTGCATATAGAGGGTGTTTTTTGTATGTGTCAACTGCAACAATAATTGTTTTAGCTGATTTTCCAGCTGAAACAACTGTACCAGTTAAGGTTTTTCTTGTGTTTCTTTCCATAATTATTTAGCTCCTTTTCTTTCGTTTAATGCTGTAAGGGCTTTTGCGATGTTGTTTCTTAGTTCTTTTATTTTATGTGTTTCTTTTAAATCACCAATTGAATTTTTGTATTTTAAAGAGAATAATTCTGCTTTAAGTTGTAAAACTAATAATTCTAGTTCTTCAACAGTTTTTTTCTTTAAATCTGCGTAAGACATAATTAATTATCTCCTTTTTTAATAATTTTTCATTTAACTGGTAATTTGTGTCCTGCTAAACGAAGAGCATCACGAGCTACATCTTCAGCAACTCCACCTACTTCAAACATCATTGTATTTACTTTAACGGCTGTGTATCATAATTCAGGTGTACCTTTTCCTGATCCCATACGCACACCGATTGGTTTAGAAGTTTTTGCGAAGTGAGGGAAAATTCTAATTATAACTTGTCCTTCACGACCCATTCTACGAGTAGCAGCTATACGTGCTGACTCAATTTGACGAGCTGTTACTCAAGCAGATGTAACCGCTTGAAGTCCGAACTCACCAAATGAAACTGTATTTCCTTTTGTAGCTTTACGTTTATCGTGTTTAACTAAAAAAGGTTTTCTGTATTTGGTTCTTTTAGGTTGTAACATTATTTATCACCTCCTAAAATTTCTCCTAATGAAACTCAAACCTTAATACCGATAGCACCATATGTAGTTCTAGCTGTAGCTGTTGCATAATCAACATCTTGTCTTAAAGTATGTAATTTCATTTCTCCTTCAGAATAACCTTCTGAACGAGCCATATCAACTCCGTTTAAACGTCCACTAACCATAGTTTTAATACCTTTGGCTCCAGCTTTCATAGCTAATCTAATAGCTATTTTTTGTGCTGAACGGAAGCTTTCACGATTTTCTAATTTTGCAGCAATCATTTCTGCTAATAATTTTGCATTTAAATCAGGTTTCTTTAATTCTAAAACTTGTAAATTAACATTTAAATGTCTATTTTTTACAAATTTTTGTAATTTTGTTGTTAATTCTTGGATATTTTTACCTTCTTGTCCTAAAACAGCAGCCGGTTTGACAGTGTGTATTAAAACAGTAACTTTATTATCCTTATTTCTTTTTACTTCTAATTTTCCAATTTGGTATTGACGTACTAATTTATCGAAGAATTTGTAAATTTTAGCGTCTTCAACTAAAAATTTACCAAAATTATCTTTGTCAGCAAATCATTTTGAATTGTGTTCTTTTGAAACTCCGTAACGGAATCCATTTGGATTAACTTTTTGTCCCATTAGTTTCTCTCCTCTAATACTACTGATAAATTAGATGTACGTTTGAAAATCGAATAAGCATTACCTCTACTTCTTGGTTGAAATCTTTTAAGAGTAGGACCTTCATTTACATAAACTTCTTTAACGAATAATTTTGATGCGTTCATTCCGTGGTTATTTGTTGCATTTGCTATTGCTGAATTTAATAATTTAATGAAAATTGGTGATGATTTTTTTGATGTGTTGTGTAAGATACCTAATGCAACGTCAACGTTTTTACCTCTAAATAAGTTTGCAACTAATTTAGCTTTAGAAACGCTAACTCTTTGTAACTTAACGTGAGCTTTTGCTTGTTGTTTATTCATTATTTTTTCTTACCTTTATCAGCACCATGTCCAGAGAATGTTCTAGTTGGTGAAAATTCTCCTAATTTGTGACCAACCATGTCATCTGTAACATAAACTTCATTAAATTGTTTACCATTGTGAACTGCAAATGTTAATCCAACAAAACTTGGGAAAATTGTTGAACGTCTTGATCAAGTTTTAATTGGTTTTTTAGGGGCTTTACCTTCTACTATAGCATCTACTTTTTTAAGTAAGTGTTCGTCGGCAAATGGACCTTTTTTCAAACTACGAGCCATTATTTAGCATCCTTTCTTCTTCTTAAAATAAGTTTATTTGAAGATTTTTTAGTTTTTCTTGTTTTAACACCAAGAGCTTTTTTACCTCACGGAGTAAGAGGGGCTTTACGACCAACTGGTTGTTTTCCTTCCCCTCCACCATGTGGGTGGTCTACTGGGTTCATAACTGAACCACGAACTGTAGGTCTAATACCTTTGTGTCTGTTAATACCAGCCTTACCAACATTAACTAATAAGTGTTCTTCATTACCAACAACACCAATTGTTGCACGGCAACGAGCTAAAACACGACGTGTTTCACCTGATTTAAGTCTTAAAACAACATATTTACCGTTGTCATCTTTACCAAGAATTTGAGCTGAAACTCCAGCACTACGTGCTATAATTCCACCACCACCTGGTTGCATTTCAATATTGTGAACAAATGTACCTTCAGGGATAAATGTTAAAGGTAATGCATTACCAACAACAATGTCAGCTTTTTCTCCTGATACAACTGTTTGCCCAACTTTAATACCTTTAGGAGCTAAAATATATCTTTTTTCTCCATCAGCATATGCTAATAAACAAATATTTGCTGATCTGTTTGGATCATATTCGATTGATTTAACAATAGCTGGAATATCGTCTTTATTACGTTTGAAATCTACTAATCTGTAGAAACGTTTAACACGTCCTCCGTGATGTCTAACTGTAATTTTACCTTGGTTGTTACGACCAGCATGGTTTTTTAAATTAACCAATAATGATTTTTCTGGTGCGTGTCCTGATAAATTTTGTTTGAAATCTAGAGAAGACATATTTCTACGACCGTTAGTAGTTGGCTTATGATATTTCATTGCCATAATTATGTTCTCCTTTGCTTAAAAATAGTTGCGGATCTGTCTTTTAAGCACTTATTTCCGCTTAATTTCTTTTTTATTTTATTATGATTGGTGAAATCCTATTCTCCACCAACTTTTCTCTTTGTAGTTGCTTGTTTTTTAACTGCAGTTTGTTTTGTAGCAACTGTTTTCTTTGTTGCAAGTTTTTTAGCAACTTTTGCTTCAACGTCTGAAACTTTTTTAGCTTTTTGTTCTTTTTTCTCAACAGCTTTTTCGTCTGAAACTATTTGTGCTTCAGTTTCATTGCTTGGTAAATAGTTTAAGCTTCCTTCAGCTAAAGTTACCATAGCTTTTTTGTAACGATTTGTAAATCCGTGGAAACGACCAACATTTTTAGGTTTTTTATTAACTTTAATTGTGTTAACTGAAGAAACTTTTACATTAAAAATAGTTTCAACAGCTTCTTTAATTTGATATTTGTTAGCGGCAAAATCAACTTTAAATGTGAAAACTTGGTTCTTTTCATTAGATCTTAATCTATCTGATTTTTCTGTAAGAATAGGTGATTTAATAACTTTTGTTAATTCCATAATTATCTACCTCTTTCTTTTAAAATTTCAAGACTTTCATTTGAAATAATCATAACATCTGCGCCAATTAAGTTTTCAACTGTTACTGAATTTGCTTTAACCACATTAACATTACCTAAGTTTTGTGATGATCTAAAAACAATTGGGTTTTCATTTACAACTAAAACGTGTCTTAAATCGTTAACTTTTAACTCAACAAGTTTTTGAACTAAATCTTTTGTTTTAATTTGACTTAGTGATAAGTCATTAACCAAAACCGCTTTATCGTTAGCTAATAATGTTAAAGCTGAAACAAATGCAGCATATTTAACTTTTTTATTAACTTTAAGTGAGTAGTTTTTGTTTGATTGAGGACCAAATGCTCTACCACCACCTACTCAAATAGGTGAACGCATTGAGCTATGACGTGCTCTACCTGTTCCTTTTTGTCTTCATGGTTTTTTACCACTTCCTGAAACTTCAGCACGATTCTTAACTTGATGTGTACCTTGTCTTCTTGATGCTCTTTCAGATAAGATTGAGTCAAAAATAGCTTGTGTATAAATTTTTTCACTTCCAAAAAGATTTTTTGGTAAATCAGCTGAAAATTCAACCTTTTTCACTTTTGTATCTTTTTGAACATTTACTTTTACTGACTTCACTTCAGTTGCTTTCTTTGCAACTGGTTTAGCAGCAGGTTTAGAAGCTGGTTTCTTTACAGTCTTTGAAGAAGTTGGTTTTGAAGAAGTAGATTTAGCTGTTGATTTTGTTGCAACAGCTTTTTTCTTTGTTTCTGCCATTATTATTTATCTCCTTCCGCTTTTGCTTCAGCTTCTTTAATTAAAGCTTCTAATTCTGATGAATGCATACCAACCTTAACTTCAATTCCATATTTTTTGGCGTGTTCAACTAATTCATTCATTTTAAGAACTTCAGCTATATCAACAAGCTTAATTTGTTCACGGTTAGGCAATCCTTTAACTGCTTGTTTAACCATAACAAATGATTTTTTAGGACCAGGAATTGATCCTTTAATTAAAACTAAATTGTTTTCAACATCAACTTTTACAATTTCAAGGTTTTGAACTGTTGTTTTAACATTTCCTAAATGACCAGGCATTGTCATTCCCTTGAAAACTCTGTTACCTGAAATATCTCCAAGTGATCCTGTTTGTCTAACTGGTTGTGAACCACCACCACCACCATGTGATTTAGGTCCTATGTGTTGATTGTATCTTTTAATAGTTCCGGCAAAACCCTTACCTTTTGATACACCAGTTACATCAACTAGTTCTCCTGCTGAAAAAATATCAGCTTTAATAATTTGTCCAAGTTCGAAACCTGACATGTCACGAACTTCTTTTACGTAGCGCTTAGGTGTTGTATTAGCTTTTTTAAAGTGACCTTTTTCTGGGTTATTTGATCTATTTTCTTTTTTATCAAATGAAGCTAATTGAGTAGCTGTATAACCATTTTTATCATTTGTTAAAACTTTAGATACAACATTTGGTTGTACTTCTATTACAGTAACAGGTATTCTGGCACCAGTTTCGCTGTAAATTTGAGTCATACCAACTTTACGTCCTAAGATTCCTTTCATATTTTCTCCTTAAATGGTATTTATTTAACTTTTATTTGAATACCAACACCAACTGGTAATTCTAGTCTTTCAATTTTGTCTTTTGTTTTAGCAGAAGCATCAGTAATAACAACTAATCTTTGGTGTGTTCTGCTTTCGAATTGCTCACGAGATTTTTTGTTTACGTGAACAGATCTTAAAATAGTAATTTCATCTCTTTTTGTTGGTAAAGGAACTGGTCCACTTACTTTTGCACCTTCTTCTTTAGCTGCTAAAAAGATTTTTTTTGCAGCTTGGTCAACAGTAACATGGTCAAAACCTTTTACTTTGATGCTTAATTTACTCATTTTGGTTGTCTCCTTTGTTCTATTTTTGAACATAACTCCCTATAAAAACTCAGCGCGTCCTCAACAACATTTGGCGGGCTAACAACCTTATAGTTCATAGTTATAGTTGCTTATGAATTATAATAAAAAAAAGAGAAAACGAAAACATTTTTTCTCTTTTATTTTTTTAACAACTCTTTTTGGTGTATCAAGGTTATAAAACCTTCTTTTCAACTCAATTAACTAAAACCTCTTCTGGAACATATTCGAATGCTTTTTCGATGATTTCTTCACCTTCTAAAAGCATCATAGTTGGTACTTTTAAAACCTTTCACTTAGTATCTGGATTTCTAAATAAATTAGCTTCTTCAGCGTCTACAGTTATAAAGTTAATCTCGCTATTGTTTTTAAATTTGGATGCAACATTATCAAATGTTCTTTTCATCATTTTACAATCGCCACATCACTCTGTTGTAAATGTAATAAACGTTAAGTCATTTTTATTTGTGTTGTTAATGTAGTTTTCAGCATCTTTTCAAGCCATTTTTTTAAACATAATGCTCCTATCTAACTAATTGGCGATATATCATCCAACCAATTGCTTTCTTTTTTAATCTTTTCATTATTTTTATCTGTGTTTAATGTGTTATTTTTTTCTTGATTGTTGTTTAGTTCATAACTATTTTCTTCATAATATAAGGCATCTATAGAATCAAATAATTCAAAATCTTCATTTTCTTTTGTTAATCTTTTTTCAGAATCTAAATTTTTTTGGTTTTGAAACTCATTAAGTATTTTTTTGGTTTCTTCGTAATTTATAGAACTAAGGATAGTCTTTAATCTTTCTGATCTCATTTTTTTCTTATCAATAAGATAAAGCATAAAATTGTAAAAAAATTCTGTTTGCTTTGTAAATGAATAAAATTTTTTGCTTTTCTCTTGAAGCATTTTTTCATCAAAAAAGTTATGTTTGAATGCAAAAATATATTTTCCTTTAAGTTTAATGTATAAAACTGGGTAGAAAATTAGTTTGATAATTCATAAAATTATAAATAAAATAACAAATAAAGGTATTAAGAATGAAACAGAAATTAGATAAAGAACATTAAAAATAGAATCCAAGAAAAAACCAATATTGTTAAAAAGTGAATACTTATTAACTAAATTACTTAATATCAAATCACCTTCATTGTTAGAAGTAATAACTTTATAAAATTTATCTCATCAACCAAACACAAATAAGTTCGCTACTTTGCTAGAATTAAAATCTGATGATCTCAGATTAGTATCTTGAAAGTGTAAAACAAAATGAAATAATAGAATGAACACTATAGCTAACAAAGTAGAAATTCATAAAATTTGTTTTCTGAAATTTCATCATGTTACTTTGAATCTTCTCGATAACCAAAATATATTTTTATTTTCCATTTTTCTATTAATAGTAAAGATTACTAATACCAAAAAGAAATATGGCAACAAAATTCATATCGAACCACCAAATAACAATCCATATGTAAAAATATAAAATATTTTAAAACCATTAGATGAACTCGGTATTAAATAAAAAACAGAAAAAACTAACGAACATAAAAATAATAATCACAAAAACAAATTACAAATAAGTGCTTTTGTAGTCATTTTTCTTGAAAATGTTACTTCAGTTTCTTGCTTAGTCATATTAAGCAAATTATAAATCTGCATTAGTTTCATTTTATACCTGTGTAAGAGTTAAGGCCACTAAAGGGTCTTTATCTGTCAACTTAAATATTTTTTTTCTTATTGTTTTTCTTACTTTTTCATTTAATTCAAACATTGATCCGTAAACTCTTCCTGAGATTAATTCAATTATAATTCCTTTAATTAGATTATTCATTCATTCTTGCTCATTTTCATCAATTACACCTATGTAATTTATATGTAGTTGCCCAACTATTTTTTTAGTTTTAGGATTATATAAAGAATTAATAATTATCACGCCTTCTCTTCCTAAAACTTCTCTTTCCGCTATAACTTCTGATGAAATATCACCAACACCAAACCCATCCACAATAACGTCACCTATTTCTTTTATTTTCGCACTTTGTGACATTTTTTTACCATCTACAAAATGCAATACTTTTCCATTTAACAGAACAATAGATTGAGTGCTATTAATTTCTTCGTTATCACTAACATAATTAGCGGAATCAGTTAGATATCTAAAAAGTCCTTGAGCAGGAATGAAGAAATCAGGTTTTAAATTTTTTATTAAATTTAAAATATCATCTTTATATGGTCTACAATAAAAATATTCTGAATCTGATATATCAATTAAATTAGGACTAATTCTCGCTATTTCATCCAATGTATATGCAGCTTGTGATTCAAGACCATTAACCTGAGGGGCCAACATAATTACTCTATCATTTGAATTAAGTTTTAAATAAACATCTTCTCCTGAAGTAATTCTTAAAAATCTTGAAAATAGCCTTTCTACAGCACCGGTTACAAGAATAACAGCATTATTATGCTTTGAAATTTGTTTATAATCAACAATTTCAGGAAGTTCAAGGTTTTTGTCATTTTCTAAAATTATTTTTTTTGTAATTTCAAGTAAATCAGCATATGTTTTACCATATGTGATTACAGGTCTTTTATACTTCATTGACAATTTTAAAATTTTGTGTAAAGAAACCATATCTTCACTAAATGCGCCAATAATAATTCTTTCGTTATTCTTAGCATTTTCAAAAACATTCAAAATTGAATCAGGTAATTTATTTTTTTCAATTGCTCTACCAGAAAAGTTTGTTTTTCCAGAATCGGATATAAGTGCAATAACTTTTCTATTACCAAATAATTTAGGCAAATGTAAAAATCAAGTTCTTCCAAAAATATCAAGATCACCTTCAACAAAGTTGAACATAAAAACATAATCACCAGATTTTGTTATAAAATCAAAACCTAAATTGCCTGGAACACTTCCTGGAAGTGAAATTGGTTGCACAAATAATGAACCAACTTTTTTTCTTTCATTTAATACGATAACTTTATAAGTTTCTTTTTTAATATTATACTTAGACAATCTATCAATAATTATTTCTTTACTTAATTGAGAAGTATAAATCTTTAGTCCAGGGATTTTCATTACTAATCAAGGTAATGCTGAAAAACTTTCGTTTCTAATGTCGCTTATAAAAATACCTTTAATATTATTCTTATTTTTTTCTAAATAACTAAAATCCGGGATTATAGTATCAACACCGTTTTGTGAATTTATCGGAACTTTAACTCCTGCATTTATAATAAATAAATCCTCATTGTGCGCAAGAACATAGCTATTTTTTCCATTTTCATCCTGGCCACCTAGGGCAAAAATTCTTATATTTTCCATTTTTCTCCTTTTTTTTATTTAAGAACTTTAAGCTTTAATAAATATTATTTATTAATGTTTTCATTATATCATTTTTTAAAGTGAGCAAGATTAAAAAAAATAAACTATTTAGTTTATTCTTCAATTATTAAAGTTATTTCAAAATCACCAATTTTTATTCCGTTAGATTGAATTCAGTACGAAAAAACATATGTGTTATCAAAAAAATCTTTTTTATCTCAAAAAGTTTTTCAAGGAACTGCAAATTCTTTACCATTATTTTGAAAATAAAAATTAAACATATATTCTTTTTGGTGTTTTAGAAAAATTGTTGATGTATTTGTATGAATATTTATTTCATCATCAGAAATCTCTATCATACTTTTTAAGTTAGTGTTTGGTTCATCAAAGACAAAAACTTTAAAACTGTCTTCATCATATACCATAACCGGAACTGTAAATTCAATTGTTTTTAAGTCATCATTTTGATTTATAAGAGATTTAAATTTCAACTTCATCTTAATACTGTTCTAATGACTTAAAAACTTCTTCTTTTCCAAATAAATAAATAGCTTTAGCTAGTTCTGGTCCATGTTCATGAGAAGTTGTAGCCATTCTTATTGGCATAAACAGTTTTTTTCCTTTTACATTTAGTTCTGATGATGTCTTATTAATACATTCTTGTATGCTTTCAACATTAAAGTCATAATTAAAAAGCAATTGCTTAAATTTCTTAACAACTGAAATTTCTTCATCAGTAAATTCAAATTTCTTTATACTTGCGTTTAAAAATGTTTTTAGATTTTCGTTTAATTCCGTAAAAGTTGCAACACTAGGTTTGTATGTTTCTACAAACAAGTTAATTCATTCTTTGCTTTTTGAATCTATTAATGAATTTAACTTACTTAAAATTAAGTCGTTTGATAAATTTTTGAAATATTGTTTTGAGAACCAAATCATTTTTGAAATATCAAATTTTGAAGGACTCTTACTCAATCTTTCTGGATCGAATTTTGCAATAATTTCTTCTTTAGTCATTAATTCAGAAGCATCCTCCGCTGTTCAACCTAAAAGGGTCAAAAAGTTAAAAATAGCTTCTGGAATATATCCTTCATTTTTATAATCTTCAATAAATTGTTTTAAACTTGTATCTCTTTTAGAAAGTTTTTTACCTTCCATGTTTGTTATTATTGTTAAATGACCAAACTTAGGTGATTCCCACCCTAATGCATTATAAATAGCCAATTGTTTTGGTGTATTACCTATATGTTCTTCACCCCTTAAAACGTGTGTTATTTGCATATCAAAATCATCAATTACAACAGCAAAATTGTATGTTGGAAATCCGTCAGATTTATAAATAACTCAATCAGCAATATCACTAGAATTAAACGAAATTTCCCCTCTAACAATATCATTTCAAGATAGTTCTGTGTTTTCCGGCATTTTAAATCTGATCGAATATTCTCCTGCTTGGTCTCTTTTTAACTTTTCTTCATCAGAAATATTTAATCAATTCGGATTATATCTAAAGCTAGGGATTCCTTTAGCATCACTTTCTTCCTTTTGTTTCTCAAGTTCCTCAGAGTTGTCATATGCCTTATAAGCAAAACCCTTTTCAATTAATTGATTAGCAACTTCTAAATATCTATCCAATTTTTCGCTTTGTCTATATTTACCATAAATAGGATTAGGATTTAATGGTGATTCATCAGGTACAATACCTAATCATGCCAAATTGTTGAGTTGTGATTCTTCGCCACCTTCAACATTTCTTTTAATATCGGTGTCTTCGAGTCTAAAAATAAAATCACCACCAAAATGTTTTGCAAATAAATAAGAAAATAAAGCTGTTCTAGCTCCCCCGATATGTAAATAACCAGTAGGGCTTGGTGCATAACGTGTTCTAATTTTTTTCATGATTTCTCCTAAAATATCGTTGTTTAAATTTTACTAAAATTTTAAACTTATGGTTAATAAAAAATATTTGGAATATTTAATCCCAAATAAGTTTATCTGTGATTTTTTGAATACACAAAAATAGGTTTTTCTTCATTATATATAGATGATGAATTATTTTTTGAATTGATTTTTTGAATTAAGTATCAAACACCTCAAATTGCATAACCTAAAATCATTACACCTAAATAACTAGGCATCAAAATAGCGCTTTCAACCGTATAGCTTGTTCCGACAATTGGTGGTATTAATGATACAAGCACAATAAAACCAATTAGTAAAATCGCTAGTACATAAATCATTTTTTCTCATAATGGAATTTTAAATGTTTTGTCTTTATAAGATATAAACAATATAGTAAAAATTGTCATTAGATATTGCATTAAGAAAACAATATTACCAGCGTTCAATACTGCAGCGAATTGATCTCTTATCCCTAGAAAATAAGGTACTATAGTAAAAATTAACATTGAAATAATAGAAAATACACTTGAAAATATTATTGCATTTCTATATTCGCCAGTTTTTTCTGATTTTTTAGCAAAAAAGCTTGGGATAAAATTGTCTTGAGCTAATGGAACTACGGTTCTTGCGTAATAAATTATGGAACTAATAGATGAACCTACTCTATTAAAGAAAGTACCAATCGTAAACATTATCACACCTGATAGCCCCATTGAAACTCTGAATATTCTCGCAAAGTTAACTGAACTTTTCTCAGTTCCTAAAAAAGCTGTTTTATCTAACCCTAAATATATCATGTAAAATACAAAATAAAATGTTAGTACTATCATAAAAATTAACATTAAAACTTTTTTAAATCTCTTAGATTCAACATCTGCTGAAATTCCTGCAAGTCCTTCGCCACCTGCAAAAGCATAAATAAATGATAAAACAGATGTTACAATAATGCTAATATCAATTGTTGGGTTACTACTGAAGTTATTTCCGAATTGGAAACTAGCAAACGAATATCAAACAACAATAGAAAGACCCATACCTATTGTTATTCATTTAATTATGGCAGAAAATAAAATAAATCATTTTGATGTCCTTAACCCAAACGAACTAATAATATTTAAAATAATAAAGAATGCGACTGCTGAAAATTGATAAATAACTTGGTTCCCTTTATCAAACTCGCCAATTAAGTTAATGAAAAATAATGGTGTTGTTGCTGAAAACAAAGGAACTTGAGCAAATTGGTTTCAACCTTGTAAAAATAGGATTGCTCTTTTATTGTGAAACGCTTTTTTAGCGTATGCGTATGTTCCGCCGACCTCTTTACCGAAGTTTTGACTCCCTCTCGCAAAAGCCAACATAACTGACATAGAAATAAAGGCGGTTAATACAAAAATAAGGATTCCTCATAAACCCTTGCTTACGACAGATGATATTGTAGCTATAAAACCAAAACCGATAATATAGTTAAGGCCGTAAAATATAAATTGTTTTTCTGTTAATTTGTTTTTCATGATTTCTCCGGCGAAATTATAATCTAATTATTCAGAACTATAAATATTTTTTTACAAAAAGTTGATTTGTGTGTAATAACATATATTTTGAGCCACATATTAATCTCATATAAAATGAGCCTATTTAACAAGAAAGTGGTATAAGTTATTTATGAAAATAACACACAACTTATTTAAGTATAAAAATTTAACAAAATTTGAAATAAAAAAACAACAATCTTTAAAATTGATTGCTGAAAATATCGAAAAATCTTTATCTTATCTTAGCTTGATTACAAACCTTAGTTTATCAACTGTAAAAAGATATAAAAAAGTTATTAAAAGCAAAAAAGAAATTGTTGTCTCACATAAAAATAAATATCATCAAAGAAATTACAAAATAACTGATGCAGAAATAGAATTAGTCTTTAAAAATTATTTAGAAACATGTCAGTTTATTTTGAATAGAGATCTAACAAATAATCAACTTTCAATTAAAACATACTTCAATTCTGAGTATGGTTCTTTTATAAGAGAAAAAATTTCTTACAAAACTTTAGTTAAGAGATTTAATCAATTAGGTTTATTTAATATACATACAACCAAGAGAGGAAGAAGGGTTGCAAGATTATCAAAGAAAAAAACCTCAGAAGATATAACATTGATATTAAAAAATTATTATCAACAGATTAAACAAAACGAAAAACAAAGACAAGTTTTAAATCTAAAGAAAAATCTAAAATTCGGCGAAATTGTTGAGATTGATGCACAACTTGAACCATACTTGAAAAATGATAAACCATTATATCTTTATCATGCAATAGATGTAGCAACAGGAACATTGTTAGCAGCATGATTCGAAGAACAAGAAACAACATTAGGATATCAAAGACTACTAGAAATTGTATTTAAAAAGTATGGATTCCCAAAGAAAATCTATACTGATAAAAGAAGAAGTTTTTGAGGAAGCGAAAACACACAAACAGTCTTTGAAAAAGTTTTAAATAAAAAGGGAATAGAAGTACTAAGTTCATCAAATCCAAAACATAAACCACATGTTGAAAGATCTTTTAGGACATCACTAGACCAATATCCGTTACTTATTCACGAAAACGGATATAAAAATATTGATGATTTGAAGAAAAATAATGAAGTATTTCAAAATTATTACAATATCAGGAATAAAAAAATAATTTCTAAACAAAATGTTTTTCAAAAAGAGGGAAAGAAAAACGGCAATTGAGCCGTTGATTTAGAGATTAATAGAAAAGTTTTAAATGGTGTTGTTAGATACCAAGGTAAAAATTACGCAGCCTTTGATATGTATAACAAAAGAATTATCTTCCCTTATAATTCTGACGTTTTATTAGTGCATTCTTCGGATGATAATTTGTATTTTAAATATAATGATAAAAAATACTTTGCTAAGGAACCTAACGGAAAATATCTAAGTTTAACAGAAATGTGAGCTTTAGAGAAAGGATTAGATTACTCTATTCCAGCCGTAGGGAAACTAGCATTTATCTATAATAAAACAAATTCATTTTTTAAAACTCTTGAATTATATATCTCAAAATTTAATAGTATTTCCGTGAATGCGCAAGATAGTAATCTTGAAGCTAATAAAATCATGTCCGAATACTTAAGCATACTCCGAGCATTGCACAGAAGCATCAATGATGATATAAGAATTGATGCATAATAATTTTAATATTTTTTATGAAAATTTTAAAAATAAAAATTGCTCTTTTGATGTAGGGAAATTTAGAAAAAATGCGTAAATTTATAAATTTAAAAAAGCAAAAAAATAAAAAAATTTTTTTGCTTAAGTTTTTTGCCACTTTTTTTCAAAAAAGTGCAGACTTCTATAAATAAAAAATGAAAAAACATTTAACTCCTAAATAAGGAGTTAAATGTTCAAAAATAAGCTCAAAATACATGTTATTCTACACAGAACTATAAATATTTTTTTACAAAAAGTTGATTTGAATATTCTAAAAGTCATTTGCAAGGATGTAATAAAAAAACTGTAAAATAATTTTATCAAATTTTAAATTTACAAAAAGGTATAGGAAAATAGAAAACTTTAAAAGTTTTCTCGCCGCTTTTGCTTACTTTTTCAAAAAGTAAGGCTCCCTTGTCTGAAATCAAGGGCGGGGGGTTAAAATAATCTAAGGTTGATTAATAATTTTTCTATAGTTATTTATTCATTCCATCATAAAATCAATTTCTTCTTGAGTATAATTGTCAAGACTTTTACCTTTAGGAATAAAATACCTTATTAATCTATGCATATTTTCAATGGAGCCTTTTTGCCATGAACTATATGGAAGACATTTGAACAATCTGTCTTTAGGAATGATTTTGTGTAATAAAACATTTTCCTTACCATTATCGACAGTTAAGGATTTAATATTTAAACCAAACTTTTTAATCATATTATTTAAAGCTTGATGAATATATTTTGAACCTCTTTTGGTTATTGTAGCATATGACTTTCTAGTTTGTCTTTCTAACAAAGTTACTAAACACTTTTTATCATCAATTTTGCCCATTACAGTATCAAGTTCGTAATGGCCCATTTCTGATCTATCGTTAATATAATTTGGTCTCTTAGTTATTTCGGTAGCGTTATTCAATGTTACTAATTTAGTCTTCTTGGTTGTTTTCCTAATATATTTACCTTCTGATTTTCTAATTATATGTTCATAATCTAGATAAAATGGTAAGGATTGCATCTTTTTATACACTGAACTAACAGAAGGGCTAAAGCCAATGTGAGATTTCTTAAAAGAATTTACCAAAAACTTTACAGAAGTTTTTGGCATCTTTTCTTTAATATTTCTTTTGATTTTGTATTTATTATATTTATGTCTAATATCATTTCAATACTCTTTAAATGGTTCTCATTTTTCTTGTAACTTAGTATTTCTGAAAAACAATCTTGAGTATCTATAATCCAATAAATGATCGTATATTTTAGAAAAATGAATAACTTTAACCTTAGTGACTCTTTTAAAACAATTGTTACATTGAAATCTTTGATATTTTAATAAATCTTTAGAATGTTTACTAGTCATAAGATCAATTTTGTTTTTTATTGTTCTCACATCTCTTTTTATTTTTCTAGAGGCTTTTTGAATTGATATACCTTGGCTAATTTCAAATAAAGCATTATAAATTGAATCAATATCCATTTGTTTTTTCTGTAAATTTCTAGTTAGTTCTAATTTTCCTTGAAACTTTCAAATAGTATCAATATTTTCTGCAATTTCATAATGAGTATATTTATTTTCTTTCTTTGATTGATCAAAAATACAAATTCATTTTCCTAAATTTTTCATTATAATATTAATGTATCCTTTCTTGTTTTTGCACATTTATTTTATTACAGGATACATAAAAACAAAGTCATATGCATGTTCAACTTGCATATGACTTTTCTAATTAATACAAAAAGTTGATTTTTTGAATTAAAAAAATAAAAAAACACGTTTTTTACGTGTTTTCTACTTTTGAAGTTTTTCGTTAATTGATTGTAATTGTTCTAACATCAACTCTTCAACTGTTGGTTTTGCTGGCTCAACAACTGGTGCTGGTGCATTTTTTTCTTTTTTTGCTATTCTGATGTTTCTAATTAAGAAGTATGTAAATAATAAAATAAATAATAATGCTGTAACAATAACAAAGTTAATTACTGTTCCTAAGAATTTACCTACTAGCATACCTCCAACTTTTCACTCATTTAATGATTTACCACCAATTAATTCAGCAATCGCGCTCATAATAATGTCGTTTGCTAAAGAAGCAACAACAGCATTAAATACGGCTCCTGCTAAAAATGCAATAGCCAATAAAAGAATGTTGCCTTTTTTAAAGAAATTTAAAGCATCTTTAAAAGTTGATTTTGTTATATTTTTTTTGTTCATATTTTCTCCTATATATTTGTCACCATATTATATTGTAAAAAATAAAAAATATATACCAAAAAATAAAAAACAAAAAAACTTGCTTTTTTTACGCAAGTCATTAACTTTTTTTATCTAGTTTTTTTAATTCTTCTTCTTGTATTCTCACTAAATGTTTGAGATTTTTAACTTCTTTAAAAGTTAATTTTCTATAACTTCCTAAAGGCATTTTTTCAACTGTTATACCAGCGTATTCAATTCGTTTTAAATTTAAAACTGTTTTATTAACGGTTTTAAATAATTCCTTGACGTGGTGATATGTACCCATTGATAATACAACTAAATATGATTTAGGACTGTCTTCACCAGCCGGAATAACATCTTGATGACTTTCTACATTATTAACAACAACAACTCCGTTAAGCGCTTTTAATTCATTTTTACTTAAGGGCTCGTTCAATCTTGCTCTATAAACTCTAAATATTTTATACTTAGGATGAAGAAGCTTATTAGAAAGATCACCATCATTAGTTAATATCAAGACACCGGTAGTATCATAATCCAATCTACCTACAGGAAATATTTTAAATGGAGTTGAAATTAAATCAGTTACAAGCGTTCTTCCTAAGTGGTCCTTTAATGAGCAAATTGTCTTTGGAGGTTTATTTAATACGAAATAAACTTTTTCTTCCTCAGGGTTAATTGGTTTATTATCAAACAATATTTCATCACTATAACTTGCCTTATCACCTAATTTAGCAACTACCCCATTAACTTTAACCCTGCCTTGCAATATAAAGGACTCAGCCTCTCTTCTAGAAGCTACACCAGACATTGATAGAAGTTTTTGAATTCTTTCTTTTTCCATTATTTCTCCATATATTTATTGTATATTTTTAAAGTTTCGTCACTAAATTTAACACCTTTAGACAAATTTCATTCATATGTTATTCTAACAACTTTAGCAAAACCCTTATCTAGGTTAGCAAAACATAACTCCCTTACTTTTTGGATTCCAGGAAATCTTCTGCCTTCACATATCTTGTCAGAAATAAATAAAATTTTGTCTAGTTTTGTCATTTCACTTCTCATACCCGTATGACAATTTATTGCATCAATAATTTCTTGATTTTCTAACAAATATCCATGTTTAACTAATGCTGCTCCACAATGTTGATGTAAAAAATGTTTTGGTACATCTTTATAACTTGGTTCAAAATCATTGAGAAAGGCTCTCGACTCTTCTTCATCCCATTCTTTTGCAATATCATGCAATATTCCTGCAATATATGCATTTTTAGCAGAGTAACCGTGTACCTTTGCTAAATTAGCGGCTAATGTTCCGCAAGAAATGCTATGTTTTGCTCTTAAAGCACTAAGTAAATTGTGAATAATTTCTTCTAAATATAAACCCTTGCTTTGAATATATTGAGCGACCTTGGGGTCTACCATGTGAAAATAACCTTTTTTGTATTCGGATGAAGAAAAATCAAAATATGAATTTTTCAAAAGTATTCCATTATATTTTTTTAAATTTGTTTTATTTATTATTGAACTTCTTCTTAAAGCAACGATTTTAGTTAAATTAGCAATTTCATCAATATCTTTTCACTTATGTAGTTTGCTTAAATTATCAGAACCGATAATTAAAAATAATTCATCGTTCTTGTACTTGTTTTTGATGTATTTAACTGTATCGATTGTGTAGCTAATAGTATTTCTTTTTGCTTCAAACAAACATAATTCCATTTTTTCTTCCAAGACTAGATTTATCATATTGATTTTATCTTCAATTGATATACTCTTCTTTTTAAAAGGCGAAACATATGTAGGAACAATTAATAATTTATCTAAATTTAGCTCCTTTATAACATATTTAGCTATTTCTATATGCCCCTTGTGAATTGGATCAAACGATCCTCCATAAATTCCTATTTTCATTTTTCTCCTTATTTCTTAAATAATCCTGTTGTTATTATACCTTTTCCATACCTATTTTCACGATCTTGCTTCTTTTGAAGATCACTAAGCGTATATATATTCTTACTTCTTGATCTACTTTTGACTTCTGAAATTATATTATCTATTAAAGATATATTTTTCTTATTTTCGCTTAGTAAAGAAACTTTTTCGAAATTATTATAACTATCAATCAAACCAGTTATACGGACACCTACACCTAAAATTTCTTTATCTAAAAAATGTTGTTCAAACTTTTTAAATATGATACGACTAATGTCTTCATAAGATTGAACATTTCTATCCAGTATCGTTTGTTTAGATATCCATTTTTTTGAAGGTGTTCTAACAACTAAAGTGACAATATTACCCATTTTTTCATAAAGTTTTAATCTGGATGAAACTTTATGAATCATTTCGTTTAGAGCTTCATCAATTAAGACTTCATCCTTTGTCGATGATTTAAAGGAAACTTCATTACCTATACCCTTCATGTCTTCTTCATAATTATAATCATCTTGCAAGTCAATATCTAAAGCATTTATATATTTATATGCTGTTGTTCCAAAAATATCTCTTAAAGTTTTGCTAGATAAATCGTGTTTTAACAAGTCGCCAATCTTGAATATTCCATTTTCTTTCATTTTATTAGCTAACTTACTGCCTATACCGTGAAATTTTTCGATATCTAAATTAAAAAAACGTTCTTTATAATTTTCACGGTTTGTTAAACCAACTCCAAAAGGTTTTGATATATTTGTTGTCATTTTTGCATAAAATTTATTTTTTGAAATACCAACTGTAAGCGGTATTCTAAATTTATCCATAACTTCCTTTTGTAATTTAAAAGCTGTCATTAAAGCTTCTTCATCGTTATGAATTTCATTATTGTCAAAAAATAAGAAACATTCATCAATTGACGAAATTTCTATTTTTTTTGAGAATCTTGATTTTAAATATTTAAAAATTTCACTAGAGATTGTTGAATATAAATCATGTCTTGACTCAACAACTACTGTTCTTGGTTCTGTTTTTTTTATTTCATATACTTTATCGCCTGCAGAATGACCAAGTTCTTTAATTTCATAACTCACAGAAATAGCTATTGCGTGCACGGTATTTCTCGCAACTACAACAGGCTTATCAATTAATTCTGGTCGTATTGATCTTATTGCACTAACAAAATAACTATCAAAATCAATGTGAAATATATAACTAAAATCTTTGCTATTTGATTTCATTTTTAATTGTATTTGATGTTAATAGAGCACAAGACATTCTGCTTAAATGTTTTTTTACATTAAAGAAAACTCATAAATCTTGCAATCTATCAATTTCCTCATTAGAAAGTTCTTGCTCATCTAAAAATTTTTCGTATATATCTAAAATTAATTTGACTTCCTCTTTTGTTTTTCCTCTTAAAACATTTAGCAAGATATCTGTTGATGACAAAAAAACCGCACAACCAATACCGTTAAATGTTGCATTAGCAAGAATATTATTATCAAACTCTAACTTTAATTCAAGTTTGTCGGCGCATGTATTACTAAAACTAGTTATAGATTCTCCTTCTATAACTTGCTTATTATCAGGGTATCTATAGTGCTTCATAATTAATTCTCTAGCTTCATTTGGATTAAAATGCATAAAAGTCGCCTCCATTTTCTAATTCTTCGACAAGTTTGTCTATGTCTTGATAATTGTTGTATATTCCTAGAGAAATCCTTAAATATGAATGCTCTGAATGTAGATTTCTTAAGTATTGGGCGCAAAAAATTCCTGAAATTGTGTAAATATTTTTTGACCCTAAATAAGTAGCTACATCTTGTGGATGTATCCCCTTAACATTAAGTAAACAAATAAAATCACCAGGCCTAGAAAAAACTTCAACATTTTTTAATTTTGATAATTTTTCATGTAGATAATAAGAAAGATCTCTAAGAATTTGTTGTGTTTTATCGTAACCTATTGAATTAAAAAAATCTAATGACTTATCAAACATATAAATTCCCGCTAGATCAGGAGTGCCTGGTTCAAATGCTCTTATATTAGTCTTGGCAGTTCAAGCTAAATTTTTATTAATTTCATTAACGGTTCCCCCGCCAAATTTTGCAGGAGATAATTTTTTTAATAAATCTTTTTGAATAACTAAAGCACCAAGGCCTGTTGGACCATAAAATTTATTTGTACTAAATGCGATACCATGCGAATTAGTTAAAGAAACTTTGTGATGTGAAATAGCTTGTGCAGCATCATTAAAAACATATATGCCTTTTTTTGATGCCTCTTGATAAATTTCGTTTAGGTTAAAATCTTGTGCAAAATTATTTGTTTCTTGACTTAAGGAAACGATTTTAATGTTGTTAAGAGTTCTGATATCTGATACTAAATTTTCGCTCATTTTAACTATAGCTTTTGTTTCTTTTGCTATTTCAATTCATGGAATAATGTTAGATGAATGATTATACGAATTTAATAAAATAACGTCATTTTCCTTTAATAATTTGCCAAACATTTTAACAAATAAATTAATAGATTCTGTTGTTCCGCTTGTAAAAATAACTTCATTAGCATCCGCATCTAATAAAGAAGCTATTTTAGATCTAACAGAATCGATTTTACTATTTATTAAACTCCCAATAGGTGTATCTGCAGTTCTAGTAGAAATAGATTTTGAAGTGTAAAATTCACTTATAGCATCTACTGCTATTTTAGGCTTCAAAACTAAAGCAGCGCTATCGAAATAAGTAATTTCATTAAGTATAGGAAATTGTTCTCTAATTTTATTATTCATGTTATAAAACCTTTTTTAATATTTTTCTTAGATAAATATTGTAATTATTTATATGTTGAAATTCACTCAAAAAATTATAATAATATGATCTTTTCTTACTATTAAAAGGTATTGAATGAATTTTGCTCTTTAAATTAAGGTTATTTTGTTTTTTTGTTCAATATAACCTTCTTTTAAAAATTTGGTGATAAAAGAAAAATAGAAAGAAGTTATTAATAATATTCCTATTGGTTTCCAAATTTTTTTCATTATAAGAAAAATTATCACAAAATTCATAAATAAATTCATCAATATAGAACATTTCTTTCATCTTTTTTTCAATGTTAATATTATTTTTATAATTTTCTAATATTTTTAATTCTACAAATATTTTTGTTACAAAATCAATCTTTTTTTGAATTTTATTAAAGTAAATTGTGTCAAAAAAACTCATCTATCTTGATTCTGACTCTAATTTTAGAAGAATTTTGTAAAAGTTTTGTAGCAGCGCATTTACATATTTGTACAATCTATTTTCTATTGTTTCACGACCATCTTCTTCAGGTGTACCAAAAAACATTTTGGTTATTTCTACAGCTTCATTTATCACTATTTTTGGTTCAAGATATCAAAACTCATTTGCTGCATTAATTAATATAGCTCTTATTAGTGGACTCATTCTTTCTCAAGGTCAGTCATTATTAATTAACTTTAAGAATATTCTTTGAATAAAATCTAACCTTTTTTCAATTTGACTTAATTTTAGAATTTGTTCAGAATTTAATTCAGGGTTATTTTCAGCAATTTGTTTATAACTCAATTTTTCGTCAAGCAACTGTGTTGTATATATTTCAGAAATTATTTCTATTCTCTGTATTCTCATTGGTTTCTTTTTTTTGTTTGTCATCATAACTCCTATTGAATATTTAATATTATATATTAAAAATGTGAGCATTTAACTTTTTATAACTTTTTTGAATAAAAAAATCGCAACAAAAGTTACAATTTCTTAATTTAATTTTATTCCCCAAATTTTAATTCGTTATTTACAACTTTATATTCATTATTTGCAACGTAATTATTTGTATCAATCAATTTATATTCAAACTCGCTTAAATTCGAAAATATTTGTCTTGCTGCATGCATAATTAAATCATAAACCATTATCATTGCTCTAACATCGTTTTCACAATATTTCTTTAATTCGGGAACAACATTTGTTTCTCATACAGCATCGTTAGTAGCTTCAAGAAATCTATTAACTGCCTCACTCATTGCCATAGTACCCTTTTGAATTTTTAATGACGAATAAGGAGTTATCATGTGTGGTAAATGAATGTTGTTTTCTGTAATATATTTTTCTATTTTTTTTATTGAATAAAAGAATTTTAAATATGAAATCTGAAAATATGCAACTTTTTTTATTTTCAAAAAATCTTCATTAGCTTTTTTGAAAATAAACTTAGAATCTTTCAATTCAAATTCATAAATGTTGTCAATACTTCTGTTTTGCATTTTTTCTGTTGATTTAGGAGTAAAAACTTCCGCTAGGTCAATAGTGTTTTCATTTATTCATTTTATTCTTTGCTCTACTATCAAGAAAGCTTCTTGTTTATCTTTGGCAGAATATCTATTTTTGAGTCATTCTATAAAGGCCTCATCATTTTCTGTAAAGATTTTATTTTTTATCATTCTTAACATTTCAGAGTTACGAGTATTTTCATATCCTTTATTAAAAACAACGAAATAATCCGCTCCATTAGCATATATTGAATCTATAATCTCCACATAATCATTATAAGTAAAGTGCTTTGGATCTTTAACAATATTTTCTACTGATTTTTCAACACCGTTTTGCGTAATTATAACTGAAACTTGATAAACGGTTTGATTATAACTATCTACACCATCAATTGGCGGAAAAATATCAGATAAACCTTCGTAATCATATCAAGATATTCTTTTATCTTTTATGTGCAATTTTTTAATAACGTTTAAAGCATTTATGTCGAAAGTGTTGGGAATCATTTTAAATTCATCCATACTTTCTTTTAATGCAACAATTTCTCTAACGTTTTTTACTTTTTTGAAATTTCCTGAATAATTGATAAATTCAAGATTTTCTCTTTTCAAAATAAGTTCCCTTAATAAAAAAGTTAGTTGTTTGTTTTCTTTAATGAAATCTTTAGATATTTCAAATCTATCGATATTGATTTTGTAATTGATTTTTTCATTTTCCAATCAGTAATTTATTTGATGAATTGAATTGGTCAGTTCTCCATCAGAATTAAACCAATATCCAAAAAATAATAAAGCATCAATATTTAATTCCTTACTAAACTCTTTATAAGCTTTTCTTATGACACTTGTATATCATTTGAAGTCTTGAAAAATATAATGCTCTTTTAAAGAGCTTTTTGTTTCTTCTTTTAATGATGGTACTGAAACCTGTTTATTTCAAAGATTACCACTTTCAAAACTTAAATATAGATTTTTTCATCTATCGGAACCACTATACTTAGTATTGTTTAAGTCGTCTTTTACCTTATCATAAAAAATGTTTAAATCATCTATTTGATTTTCGTTATAAAGAATTTTATTAATACTTAGTTCATTTAATAATATCTTCTTATTTATAGCACAGTGAACAAAACTATTTTCACAGGAAGTTTCTCTTAATGAGATTGGTCAGTTATATGAATCTTTGTTTATAAATTTTTCATTATTAACAAGTAAGTTTCATCCAGTTTTTTTCATAACAAATTCAATATCGTTTATGTAGTCTATGTATCCCTTTGATTTGCTTTTTGAAACTGTAGAGCTCATATTTGCGGATTCTGTTATAACAAAATTTAATTGCCCTTTTTTTACACTATTAAAAATTTTTGTTCTTGGATCTATAATAATATTTTTTATTCTATTGATTTCTACCCCAATGTTTTTTAATAATCAATATAAATAAAATGATTGGAAATATGTCTCACCTTTTGATTTAGAGGTATATGAAAGTAAGTATAAGTCTATTTTGCCATTATTTACATGCACGCCAAACGGGCTAGCTATGAATTTAAATTCGGTTTGTTCATCCTTTTCGTTATAAGAAAAAACAGGATTTAATATAAAAATATTTTTCTTATTAATTATTGCATCTTCTAAATGTTTGTTTGTTTGTTCAATTTTTAATTCTTGCTTTAAGGTTGCTGACACAACCTTTAAGTTTTGTTGTTCAATTTTTAATTCATTAATAATAAAGTCTTCAGCTTTGTTTTTGTACTGAAAAAAATTAGATGCAAAGATTTCAATATAAGTTTCTATTTCTTCCTTTGAATTTATAAGATTTAACTCATGTAATTGCTTAGAAATACTCTCTATCCCTAATTCATCTATTAAAGCATAATTGATAATAGAAGAAGAGTCTTCAAGGTCTTCATCTATGTCTTCTTCATAATCATTTTTGTTGTTTAAGTATTTCTCCAAGTATTCTACGATTTTTTCCCCATTAAAAATTATAGAAGGATTTAACCCAAAAACTCTTTTAAAAATGCTTCATGTAATTGGGACAACGTTTTTCGATTCTTTCATAATAGCTCCTTAATTATTTTTGACTTTAAAGGCACCACTTTGATTGTTCAGCATTTAGTTAAATGCTGCGAATAATGCTCTTTTTCAGCATTATCTTGTTGAAAATCACAAAACTAGACAAAATCTCTTTTTATAATTTTCATGAAAATTATACTTTTTTATTTTTCCAAATCAAGTGTATTTTTTAAATTTTTTACTTTTTTCTTTAAAAATACTTTTAACACTATATACAAGCGTTATAAGTAAAAAATAATAAGAAAAAAAGAAAGAATTTAACTTCTTTCTATAATCTCGTTTGTGTCTAAATTTATTATTTTGCTAGGTTTTCCTGAAGGCATACCAAAATTATAGACTTTAGTAATAAAAGGGAAAACACTTTTTGAATCTTCTATTTTAATAACTGGTTGTCCAGATAAATTTGCACTTGACATATAAATAGGGCCTATCTCATCAATTAACTCTAGTAATCCCTTTTGATTAGGCATTCTAAATCCCTGATTATTAACTATAATACTAACTGCTCCTGGCCACACTTTTTTTGCAAGTTCGTTTGCTTCGTCTGTCCACTCTTTAAAAGATCTGGCTTGTTCTAATGAAGAAACCAAAATAATTATTTTTTTATTCCTTTCTCTCTTTTTTACCTTGTATATAGCATCCAAGGTTTCATCACTCACTATACCACCTATACCAACAACTGTATCCGTTGTAGAAATAAATAGTATATCTTCTATTTTTTTCATAAATAAATTATATTATTTTTTTGATGTATAATTAAAATATATATAAAAGGAGAAGAAATGAGAATAGTAAAAGATTATAAAAGTTTTTCTCAATATAAAGAAGAGATAGATAAAATAGCAATTCCATATTTTAAAAACATTGTTGAAAAAGCTTTTTCTTCAAGTGATTTTAAAAAGGTTAAATTATATAGAGCATTAGGGTGATCAGCCGTTGCATCATCAATTTTATTTGTAGTTCTTATGATTGTTCTTTTTATGGCACAGGTTGAAAAAGGCGCAGCGTATCTTGCATTACTTATTTTTTTAGTTATATCAATAATTGTAGGAATAGTATTTTTTGTTTTGTTATCAAAAATAAAGTCAGACATATTTGGTGTTGTTAATTCAAGCGTTGATGAAGAGCAGTTTTATAAAAAGGCCTTTAATGTTCTTGATCCTAATTTTAATTACTTAGGATTTAACCATGAAACCAAAAATAGTCATCTAGGAATTAATAAAAAAGAACTTTCAGTATATAGAACAAGTATGCCAGCTGAAGCTTTTTTAATAGATGTATCAAAAGAAACAGAATGATTTATAGATAATAAATATCCAACTTTTTTAGTTAATAGTTTATGAAAACATGTTAAAGTTGACAGAAAAGGTAATACTCACGAAACTTTTTACAATAGTTCATTATTAAAAATTAATACTCACGCTCTTGGTGATAAAGGATTTGCTTTCACTTTATTTAATGGTACATTTGACAATTGATTTTCAAGTTTAAAGAAAATTCAGTTTGAAAATAAAGAATTTAATAAAATATTTAAAATGCATTCTGATAATGAAATAAAATCAAGAATGATGTATACTCCTCTTTCTATGGAGTTATCACTTAAAAGGTTAAGAGATAATATTAATTCAAAGGTCAAAAATTTCAAAGTATATTCAACAGGTGAAGAAATATATTTTTCATTTAGTACAGATATGGGCTTTATGTTTATGGACATACCAAGAAGCTTAAATAAAGAAAAAGTTATTAGAAAAATGTATAATGATTTTATGCTTGATACATATACTCTATACTATCTATTATCAATTATTTATACACCATTATATTTAGATTAATTATTAGCCACTGGCTAATATTTTTTTGAGGTAATTATGAAAAAAGAAGTTAGTTTTTGAAAATTATTTTGATTTATAATAAAAATAACCTTTATTGGTTTTGGTGGTGGAAATGCATTAATGCCAGTTATAAAAAAAGAAGTTGTAGATAAAAACAGCTGGATAACACCAAATGAATTTGATGAGATTGTGATCGTGACTAACATGCTACCAGGAGCTTCTGTTATACAAACAATATCATATATATCAATAAAATTATTAGGTAAATTAAAAGGAACTTTAGTCACTCTAGTAGCAATATTCCCTCACGTAATGATGGCTTTTGGTTTATTACTTTTATTTAACAAAATTCCAACTCAATATATAAAAATTATTTCAGTAGGTGTTTTGGTTTCCATTATTGCTTTTTTAATAGATTTTGGTTATAGATTCATAAAACAATCTAAAGATACTTTTAAAACACCTATTTGAATTCTTATATTTTTATTCTCTTTTTCTTATTCGTTATTTATACCCAGCCCATACAATATACCGATTGTTGCAATTTTAGTTGTAATATCAATATATACAATTATTTATTTTATTTTGAAAAATAAAAAGGGTGGTGATAAATAATGATTTTAGCGTTAATTTTATCCATACCACTACTTATTATAATTTCGCTTTCAGTTTTCGGTGGCGGACAAGTATTCATGCCGGTTTTTGAATGGTTATGAAAATTTTTAAACAGTTTGTTCAATCTCAATATTGATGATCAAGTTATTTACAAAGTATTTACCGTTTCTAACGCAACACCAGGCGTTGTGTCTACTAAATTCGGGTTTTTAACTGGTTATTTAGTTTCGAAAGGTGAATGATGAGGCTTTATTGCTGTATTTTTGACTTATTTAGTATTCTGTATACCAGCAATTATAGTAATGGTCCTAGCTATGAAATATATTACCAAATTCAAGTCAAACTCATACGTTAAGAATATGATAATAGTAATGAAACCTATTGTAGCAGGAATCATGCTTTCTCTAGCTGTGCAATTATTTTTAAGTGTTATCTTACCAGAAATAGGATTTAACAAAGGTACTGGTGTTGATTATATAAAAATAAATGATTCATCAAAAAACTTCTTTGTTGGATATAGAAATATATTGTTGAAAGTGTATGTTGTATTAGGCATAAGTTTTTCTTTTTACTTGGCCAGAAAGAAAAAGTCACTTTTCATGATTATTATCATAAATGTTTTAATTTCTTTATTCTTATTTGCTATACCTTTTAGTGGTTATTAAAAACAAAAAAATATCAGTAAAACTGATATTTTTTATAATTATTTTGCTCTTAAAATATTAATAAATTTAAATCAACAATAAAAATATTGAACACCTATTACAATGAAAAAGGAAAAATAAACAAAAAAAGCTCAAGGAACAAAATTAAATGAAACACTTAGTCAAATAGCTATAATAGACAAAGAAAAGATGATTAAACTAAGTATTAAACTGTTTCTTTCTTTTACTTTATTTTCATTATGTAAAATAATGTTATTTTTCTTTCAAAACAAGATAGGAAATAAACTTTTTAAAATTCCGTTTTTATTTCTTAGAAGAATAAATACTTGTGTTATTCAAACAAGAAATAACGAAACATAGATTAATAAAAAAGAAATTAAGTAAGATATACTTGAATCTACTCTCGATTTTAATGCCTCAGGTGTGTTTTCAGTAAATTGCAAATTATAGTTATGCGCTCAATTAACGTATAAAGGTATCATTATTAATAAACTTAACAAAATGCCTAAAAATGCTATATTAAAAAATATAAAAAAATCTTTTTCTTTTATTTTCATTTTCACCTCAAATATAATTATATATTATTTTTTGTCGAATTACTTTTATAGATAACAAGCAAAAAAATAACAACCAAAAAAGGTCGTTAATTTTACTCATGGCTAAAGTAAGTATACTCTTCATTTTGATTTAATAAATCTTTGATAATATCTCTTTTAAAAACTATTTTTTCCATAGCATAATTTAATCAAGGCATCGAAATTAAAAATGTTAAAGTAACTAAATACACAACTAGAGGAACATAATTTTTAATTAAGCTTCCCTTTTCATTATCCCAAAACACTCCTCAACCAGAAGGGTTAGTTTTATCGCTTGAAAGATTTTCAAATTGTAAATATAAATACGAAACCTCTACAAATAAAATACCAAAAATCGAAATAATAGCACCTGCATAGAATAAAATATTATTTATTTTTTTAGTTTCATTATGCTTGTTTCTTTTTATTGTATAACCAAAAATCACAAGTCCATAAACTACAAAGAAAAATAATGTTGTAAAGTTCGAAATACCATCTATCAGAATATCCGTGTCTAAAACAATGCTTGGTAGAATAAATGTTAAGAGATAAAAACTTTCCACTGTAATAATATAAAAAATAGTTGTTTTTCATTCACTAAATTTCTTTAATAAAGCTTTAGATCCAAAAAGTAATCTGTTTTTTACTAACATGTGCATTTCATTTACAAATGCAGAAGAAATACCATTAACTACACCTAAAGAAGATAAAAAGACGAAAAATATAATAATAGCAGCAATTTGGTCTTTTAATCTTGATGGTAAAGCATCGGCTATAAGTCCATGTATTGTTCCAGATGAGTGTAAAATTGAAGAAATTGCAATTAATGAATAAAGAATTACAATAAAAATCATTCCAATCAATATTGCTTTAGGTAGTGTTCTAGTAGGGTTTTCTGTTTTTTTAGAAATAGAACTAGAAACCAAGAAAGCATCATACGCAAATAAAACAGCTGGTAAAGCCACAATAATACCCTTAATACTAAATGCTTGTTTTAAAAAAGCATTAGAACCATTGTTATTGTGTGTCTCAGGAAAAATAATACCTATTAATAAAGCAAAAAATAGAGGTAAAAATTTAATAATTGTTATGATAAATTGAAATTTTCCAGAAACTCTTGCTGACATAATATTCATAGTAACAAAGAATGCTGTAAAAATAAGTCCTACAAGTACATGAGTTCAAACTGTAACTAAACTACCTAAAGCCACTCCCGTTAATTTTAAGAAAAAGAAAAAAGCTTCAGAGGAAAAAATACCAATAACTGTATTTAATATACCCCAATAAAATATTGCATACCCTAAGGCATTGTGATAAGCTAATTTCTCGCTTTTTGTAACCTTATAAACTCAATTACTAAGTCCAGATAATTTTCCGTCTTTAAAAGAGCCTATTTCAGAAAAACTTAGTGCAGTACCAATTGATATTATACCCCCTAATATTCAAGCTATTAATCAACTTGCTCCATCACCATCCACGGCACGTGAAATAGATCCGTTTTTAAAAAAAATACCAATACCAACAACAGATCCGATAATCATTGCTATTGATAATCAAAAACCAATTTTTTTATGTGTTTCCATTTTCTTCCTTTCATTATTGGAAAATAATACCATAAAATTAAAAAATAAATAAAAAAGTGTAAAAATTTCACATTTTTACACAATTTCATAACTTTTATTATAAGTATTTTTTATCAAAAATTCCAATATATGGTAAATTTCTTAATTTTTCTTTATAATCTAAACCAAAACCTACTAGAAATTCATCTGCTACTAGAAAACCAGAATAATCAGCTTTAAGTGCGACTTTTCTATTATGCGGTTTATCCATCAATGTAAGAATCTTAAAACTATTGGGTTTTCTGCTCATTAATAAATCTTTAATTTTGGCTAAAGTAATTCCACTATCTATGATATCTTCCACAATTAATACATCTTTATTCTCTATATCTTGTGCTAAATCCATAATAATTTTAACACTTCCGCTCGTTGCATGTGAACCGGAATAACTACTTGCTGTAATAAAATCAATTGAGTGATCAACTTCCACTGATTTTATTAATTGAGCAAGAAAAGGAATAGATCCCTTTAGTAAAGCAACAATGACCAATTCGTTCGATTCTTTGTATGTTTCATTTACTCAGTTAGCGCATTCTTTTATCTTTTCTTCAATAAATTCTTGTGAATATAATATTTCTTTAATCATTTTATGTTTTTTCATAGTTAACCTTCTTTAGTTTTTATAAAAAACCGCATAGTAAAATACGGTTATTTATAATTATTATAAGTGTTCAACAGATAAAATTCTGATCATAAATTTCTTTTGAGCTTCTACTTCGACTTCATCTCCAACTCTCTTTCCGAGCATTGCGGAAGCTAAAGGACTGTTTGTTGATATTTTTGACTCAAAAGGATCAGCATCATGTGAACCAGTAATTTGTACTATTTTCTTTTCGTTTTTATCAATATCTAAAAATTCAACACGAGTGTTTATTCCAACTGTTTCATCATTTCTGTGAGCGTTTGATTCAATGATTACTGCTTGATCCAAAATAGATTCAAGCTCTTTAATACGCCCTTCAACGATACCTTGCTTTTCACGAGCGGCATCATATTCAGCATTTTCAGATAAGTCACCTTGTGCACGAGCTTCTTTAAGAGCTTCCTGTACTGCTGGACGTTCTACATTTATTAAACGATCGTACTCTTTTTTGTACTCGTTAAATTTTTCTTGAGATAAAATTATTTTCTTTGTATTTAATTCACTCATATTTACTCCAATTAATCTATATTTACCTATTTTACTATAAATTATGATTTTTTATTAGTAATAAATAAAAATCTTGTAGAAAAATAAGATATTTCATGGTTTATTTTTTTATATTTTAACGTTTCTAAAAGATTGTTAACATCTTTTCTGGAAACTTTATTTAAAGAAACACAAATCATTCCATTTTCATTTAATTTATCAAAAAAACTTTCAAAAATTTCCTCTAAACTAAAATTAGAATTAAAAACACCTATGAAATCTATTTTTTGATTACTATATAACTCTATATCGTTTGGAAATAGCTCTGGTTTTTCCATTCTTGCTGAGTTATATTTTTCAAAATCAAAATCCTTTAAATGATAAAAGGTTTTACCTTGAGTTTTCATCGAAATTGAAGCAAAGGCAAATTCTTCGTTTTTTGATAATATTAATTTATCTTGATATTTATTAAGATAAATAGTGTTGATCATGCCCTCAATATCATAAGGATTAACCTTAGATTTAAAATAATTTTCTAATTCAAAAGGCAAACTGCCAATATCATTACGCATGGTTCTGATTTGTTCAATTGCCTCTCTTTGAGCTTTTTCTACATATTTTTTTGTGTATTTTTTAGTTCAATATATGATTCCAAAGTATATTGCGAAACCGATGATTACGGCAATAATAGCAGAAATCATTAATGGCGTCTTTCATCCCATTATTTACCTCATTTATTTCTATAATATTCTAAATAATCTTGCAAAATTAATTGAGCAGCTAATTTATCTTTTTGAAGTTTTCTTTTTTGTCTAGAAACACCTGCACTTATCATTACTTCGTGAGCCTTTTTAGTTGAATACTGTTCATTAATAAATAAGATAGGTAGATCAAATCTTTTTTTAATTTCTTTAGCAACATCCTCGACCATTAAAGTAGTTGAACTTTTAGTCCCATCTATTTTTAAAGGGTAGCCAATTACAAAACCATCAATTTTATATTCATCTAAATATTTCTGAATTTGATTATAAATTTGATCAAAATCAAATTCGATAAATTTTAAATTAACCAATGATGAAGAGATAATTTCTGATTCATCAGTAATTGCAAAACCACATGATGCAGAACCAATATCTAGACCTAATTTTCTCATTTCGCTTCTTTTTCTAAGAAATCAATAATTCCTTCTGAAGTTGCGATTTTACCCATTGATAAAATCGCATTTCCTCCACCTCTACCGTTGAATTTAGCAAAAATTTGTTGAGCTAATTTATTTGAATCTAAAATTTTTGAAGCAATAACTAACATTGGGTTCTCATCATTTGAGACTAAAATAAATGTTGTATCTAAGAATTTTTCTCTAAGTGTTGTAGCTACAGTTTTAATATTTTCTTTATTAAGATTACTTGAAAAATATAATTTATTCCCTTTTATATTTTGTGTAACAATATTTTCATAATCAAAAGTGAAATTATTCTCTTTTTCCTTCAATAATTTGACATAATCTTTTCTTACTTCTTCAATTAAATTTTTTAAATATTGAATTGCTTCTTCCTTATTTTCTGGAATATTTAATTCAAAATTATAATCACTTGATAATTTAGTGTTTCTCTCTAGCAATTTATCGAATTCAACTATTAATTTATCTAATTCATCACTCAAGTATTGATCTACTAAGTCATTAGAAGAAATTGCCCTAATTCTAAACACTCCGGCGGCTTTCTTTTCAACATTAGTTATTTTAAAGTTTTCTAGCTTATTAGAATTAGAAAGGTGTGTTCCACCACATAAATCGGCAGTAATATTATCAAATTTTACAATTCTTACTGCTTTAGGATCCATATATTCAGCTTCTTCAAGGGTCATTATAGCACCAATTTCCCTTGCTTCATCAGTAGTCATTATTAAATAATGTCTATCAGATTTTAATTTAATGTATTCTCTAACAAGATTTTCAATCTTAGCGATTTCATCGTCTGACGGTTTTTGATCAGCCGGGAAGTCGAATGTTAATCTTTCTTCATTGTTATCACTTCCTAATTGTTTTATTTGTGGCCCTAACACAGTTCTTAAAGCACTAAATAAAAAGTGTGTTCCTGAGTGATTTCTTTCAAGACCTAGCCTAATTGTTTTATCAACAAAACATTTTACGGGGTCATTTTTATTAATTCTTCCCTCAACCTTATGTATATGATTACCAAATTTATCTTTAAAAACATCAATTATGAACAATTTTTGGTCATTTTGTACGATATAACCTCTATCATGTTTTTGCCCACCGCTTGTTGCATAAAATGGAGTTTCTTTTAAAATTAAGTAAGAAATTCCTTTGTTTTCTTCTTTTTCGTTTTCAGAATCAAGGAGATGTAAAATTTTTGTCTCATTTTCAGTAAGTGAATACCCAACAAAAGTATCAACCTTTGATTTTATTAATGCTAAAGAATTTATTACTTTATCCATTCCAGAAACTTTATTTCCTCTACTTGCTTCAGCATGTTTTTCTCTAGCATCGTTGTATGCATCAAAATCAACTTTTATATTTTTTCTTGATAAAATTTCTTCAGTTAACTCAATTGGAAATCCATAAGTTTCAAAAAGTTTAAACGCTAGTGCTCCATCAAATACCTTTACATTATCGCTAATGTGTTCATTTAAAAGTTGTTTACCGTTTTCTACAGTTTTTGAGAAAGCTTCTTCTTCATCTATTATTGTTTTTACTATATTTTCAAGTTCATATTCATATGGTAATGTTGACTTAACAACCTCAACTAATTTGTGTAAAATTGATTCTTTAATATCTAAGAGCATTGCAACATATAAACTTCTTCTTATTAGTCTACGAATAATGTAACCTCTACCTACATTTGAAGGTTTAGCCCCGTCTGCCACTGCATTAACGACAGTTCTCATATGATCAGCAATTATCTTAAAATACGTATTAATTTCTGATTGTTTTTCATCTTTTTTAAAATAATTTTCAACATCATATCTATATGATGTATACTTTTCTATTTCATGAATTATTGGTAAAAATAAATCTGTATCAAAATTAGTGGGAGCATCTTGCATAATCGAAACAATTCTCTCAAGTCCTGATCCAGTATCAATATTTTTTTGTTTTAATTCAGTGTAATTTCCTTCACCATCTGAATTGAATGTTGAAAAAACAATATTTCAAATTTCGATATATCTATCGTTTTCTAAATCTTCTTTAAGTAGCTCGATACCTCTTTGATCATATTTTGATCCTCTATCATAAAAAATTTCTGTGTTAGGTCCACAAGGCCCTGAACCAACTTCTCAAAAGTTTGTTTTTTTGCCCCCTGGTATCATATGAGATTCATCAAAACCATTGTCAATTCACATTTGCTTAGTTTCTAAATCTTCAAAATAATATGTGAAATAAAGTTTTTCTTTTTCTAACTTGAGCTCATTAATTAAAAAATCAGCAGCAAAATCAATTGCTTCTTTTTTAAAATAATCACCTATAGAAAAGTTTCCTAACATTTCGAAAAAGGTATGGTGTCTTGCAGTAACACCTACATTTTCAATGTCATTTGTTCTAATAACTTTTTGTGAATTGGTTAATCTTCTTGAAGGAGGTATTTTTTTACCAGAAAAATAATCTTTCAGGGTAGCTACACCACTGTTTATCCATAATAAAGAAGGATCGTTTTGAGGGATTAAACTTTTTGAAGGAACTATAAAGTGATTATTTCTTTCAAAAAACTTTAATCACTTTTCTCTAATTAATTTTGAATTCATACATTTCTCCTATAAATAATCTATTTTTTTGTTATTCATAAATAATTCATCTATTGTAGCACCACCTATACATTTATCACCATCATAAAATACTATTTGTTGGCCAGGTGTTACGGCAGAAGAGGTTGAAGGATAAAATACTTTTATTTGATTTTCGTTCAAGAACTCTATCGTTACCGGAATGTCTTTTTGTCTGTATCTAAATTTGGCGCTTAAATTACTTTTATCAAATTCTGTATTGTTAAATGTATATCCAGAAGCAATTAAACTATCAGACAACAAGTATTCTGGCCTTGAACTTGGGGCAACATATAAAATATTTTTAACCACATCATGTCCACATACGTAATAAGGCTCACTCATTCCACCTAAATTTAATCCTTTTCTTTGACCAATTGTGTAATAGAATGTACCTACATGTGTACCAACTTTTTTGTTAGTGGTAATATCTATAATATCACCTTCTTGTGCTGGTATATAATTTTGTAAAAATTGACCAAAATTACGCTCTCCTATAAAACATATTCCTGTAGAATCTTTTTTGTTAGCTGTTACTAAACCAAGTTCTGTTGCTATTTGCCTTATTTCAGGTTTTTCTAAATCAGCTAATGGCATAATAACTCTCTTAAGTTGTTCATTAGTTAATTGAGCTAAAAAGTATGTTTGATCTTTATTATCATCTTTTGCTCTATATAAATGACCATTTTCAACTTTAGCATAATGCCCCATCGCTATGTAGTCTGCTTCCAATTGATCAAACGCATAATTTGCAAATGAATTAAATTTTATATATTTATTACACAAAATGTCTGGGTTTGGAGTTCTTCCTTTTTTATATTCTTCAATAAAATTTTGAAATACATTGTCTCAATATTCATGAACAAAATCTACTCTATGAAGAGGAATATTTAATTTTTTAGCTACCTCTTTAGCATCATTATAATCTAATTCTTGTGTACATACATTTAAATCAAGAGTATTATTACCTAAAATATCATTATTAGCTAAACTATCTCAATTTCGCATAAAAAGTCCAACAACATCATATCCTTGTTGTTTTAATAAGTAGGCCGCAACTGAAGAATCAACCCCTCCACTCATACCTATAACTACTCTTTTTTTCTTTGTTTCCATTTCAACCTCACAAGCATAAAAACTTAATAATACTTAAGTTATAAAAAATTATATTGAATTTTTTTATTTTTTTATTTAATTATGCTAAAATTTATTTGCGTGGTCGCGTAGCTCAGCTGGATAGAGCACGAGCCTTCTAAGCTTGTGGTCAGAGGTTCGAATCCTCTCGTGATCGCCATTTTTTTATTGCCTTTTTTTCGAAAAATAATGTAAAATTTCTATAAATTTATACAAAAAAATATTTCATAAATATAGGAGGAAATTATGATAAAAATGTTTAGTATTTTGCCTACTAAAATCAAACTTCATTTTTTATTAGGTATTTTAATTTTAGTTGTAAATGTAGGATTAATCATGCTTACCCCTATTTTTATTTCGCAATTTCTACCACTCTTAATTAACGCAAAAAGCGAATATCAAATAGAAATATTTAAAATAGCTATATACACAACTGATAATTTTAGCAATGCTTTAACTATTTTGATATCTAGCACAGTAGGATTAATTATTGGGGGTGCTATAACATCCTTTTTAAGCCTAGTTATAATAATATGAGCAGGTGAAAATGCATCTAATTTTTACCGCGATGCACTATACATAAAATATCAAAAATTAAGTTTAAAGGATATTTCTCATTTTAGTATAGAAAGTTTAATGACAAGAATAAATGATGATGTTGCTGTTTTTTGAGATTTTCTAGTTGGTGCCACAACAGCTTTAATTAAAGCTCCACTTTTCATTGTTTTCGGTTTAACATTTGCTTTATTAACTGATCTAACTTTAACTTGAGCAATTGTTGCAATTGTTCCTCTTATAATAGGTTCAATTATTTATATATTAATAAAAGTAATGCCATTAATTATTAAAGGTAGAACAATTATTGATGCTAACACTAAGTCAGTTAATGAAATAATTCACGGAGCAAGATTAATAAAAGCTTACAACCTGCAAGATTATCAATTTGAAAAATTTGATCAAACAAACAAAAATTGATTAAGTAATGGAATAAAGATATTTAATTTATTTTCTATTAGTTTACCTTTTTTCTTTTTTGCTGTTAATTTAGTTGTTGTTTTTATTTTTGTTGGTGGATATAAACTTTTAGCAGATAACCCAAGCCAAGATGTTGCGAATTTGATAGCTAAATTAAATACCTTTATTGAATATGAATTTATGATGGCATTGGGTATATCAATGTTAGGTCAATTTTTAGGAACATTTTTTAGAGCAAGAGTTTCTTCGAAAAGAATAATCGAAGTTCTTGATGCTAAATATGATGATTTACAAGTAGAGCATGGTGAGTCATTACCTTTAAACGCCTCAGAATATAACATTGAATTTAAAAATTTTTCATACAAATATTACGAATCTTCCGAAAGTTATGCACTTGAAAATATTAACTTTGAAATTGGTGCCGGTAAAACTCTCGGAATTATTGGGCCAACTGGTTCAGGTAAATCTACTTTAGCAAATATATTAGTAAACAATATGAAATATAACATTGGAAATGTAAAAATAGCAAATAAAGAGGTGAACCAAATTAACTCTAATGAATTACACAAACAAGTGGGTATCGTATTCCAAGAAGCTTCTTTATATTCAGGAACTATAAAATCTAATTTATTATTCGCAAAAGATGATGCAAGCAATGAGGAAATAGAAAAAGCTGTCGAAACAGCTTGTGCTAAAGAATTTATAAATAGCTTTAGTGATAAATATGAACATATTGTTGAACAAAGAGGCAAAAACTTATCTGGCGGCCAAAAACAAAGGTTATCTATAGCTAGAACACTTCTAACTGACCCAAAAATCTTAATTCTAGACGATACAACAAGTGCTTTAGATAACATTACAGCTAAGAAAGTTATTAAAAATATTTCAAAAAATTATAACTGTACCACAGTAATAATTTCTCAAAAAATTAATTCAATTAGACATGCTGATAAAATTCTAGTTTTAAATAACGGAAAAATAATTGATTCCGGAACACACGAAAAATTGTTAGAAACATGTGAATGATATAAAGATGTATACCACAATCAATTAGAACAATAGAAAGGAAAAATATGAAAAAAACAGATAAAGTTTCATCATGACAAGCAATTAAATTGTTATTTTCTTTCGCAAAAGATTTTAAGAGCACAATAATATGAGGAACTATTTTTTCATTAATAAATGCAGTTGCTTATATTGCCGGAAGTTTTTTAATTGGTGCAATAGTTTCAATATTTTTCCAACCAATCGCAGAAAATCAACAAAGATTTGAAGATTTTGATATGACTAAATTCATTATATTCTTAAGTTCTTTAGCAGGTTGCTATATCATTTATGGAATATTTAGATATTTAGAAACTAGATTTTTCGTTAAAGTTAGTTTTGGTGCTGCTGCAAATATTAGAAAAAAATTAATTTCTAAAATGCTTAAATTAAATATTGGATTTTATGACAAAAATAAAGCTGGTGACTTGATTTCAACAATTATTGTTGATGTTACTAATATTGCTTTTTCATTAAATCAAGTTTTTTCCGCTGTTGTTAATGCCGCAATTAATATTTTTCTAGCAGTAATTATTATGTTTTTAGTTTCTGCTAAATTAACTTTAATTGTTATACCACTAACATTAATTATGTTTTCTGGTGTTATTTTATTAATCAAAAAATCACAACCACACTTTGTGCAGGTTAGAAATGCTTTTGGAAAATTAAATTCATTTGTTGAAGAAACATTATCTAACACAAAAATAACAAATTCTTTCGAAAAACAAAAACCATTATTGAATCAACTACAATCAATAACAAAGGAAATTAGAGATACTGCTTTTAAAAGTGACTTAATCTCAAGGAGTTTCGAAACCATTTATAATGTGATGTCAAACTCTATTATCCTTATAATTACAGGTATAGCAACATTATTTTTCTTTAACAAAGAACCAATTTGAGGCATACCAGGAATAATTGGTGACTCTACTTCAATAGCGACTCCAGGATTAATAGTTACATACATATCATTGAATTGAAACTTTTTAGGACCTTTTCAAAATGCATTAGGAACTATTTTTGGAGCTCAAACAGGTGTTGCTTCAACTACACGTGTTGCAAAATTACTAGAAGAAAAAGAACCTATAATTAAGAATCAGAAAATTAAAATTGTAAAAGTCGCTTTTAACGAAGAAACAAATGAATTTATAGAAACGAATAATGAAGATTTATTTGGATTTTATACATGAAAATTTTTTAACAATGAAACAAATAAATATGAATTAAAATCAGTTAAAGGAACTGTTGAGTTTGAAAACGTTTATTTTAAATACTTAGAAGAATCAGAAAAATATCAATTAAATAATGCTTCTTTCAAAGCTGAAAGAGGCCAAAAAATTGCTATAGTTGGCCCTACAGGAGCGGGTAAAACTACAATAATTAACTTGCTTTCAAAATATTATGATTACAATAAAGGTAGCATAAAAATTGATGGGTTTGAACTAAATGAAATAGACACAAATAATTTAAGAGACATCATGACAATTGTTCTGCAAGATTCGTTTTTATTTAATGAAACAATTATTGATAATTTGAAAGTATCAAATCCAAATGCTACAGAAGAAGAAATTATAAAAGCAGCTAAAATGACAAAAGCTCATGACTTTATTCTAGGAATGGAAAATGGTTATAGAACCCTTATAGAAAATAACGGAGCAAATATTTCGCAAGGGCAAAGGCAACTTTTATCATTAACTAGAGCTATTTTATCAAATAGAAATATTCTCATCTTAGACGAAGCAACCTCGAATATAGACTCAAGCACAGAAATGTTTGTTCAAGAATCTATGCTTCATTTAATGGAATATAAGACCTCATTCATAATAGCGCATAGACTAAGCACAATAAAAAATGCCGACGTTATTATAGTTATTGATAATGGAGAAATAATAGAACAAGGAAACCATCAATCACTAATAGATCAAAAAGGTTTTTATTATAATTTATACCAATCACAATTCGAAGGAAATAAAGATTAGCAGTGTAAACTGCTTTTTTTATATGGAAAATGTGGAATCGTTACCTCAAAATTAGTATTAGTACATAAAAGCGTATAATAATAAGGCATAAAAAATATAAAAAGGAATAAAAATATGAAAAAAAGACACTTATGAAACCTTATTAGTGGTGGTTTAATTTTATCTTCACTACCTTTATCAGTAATATCTTGTTCAAATCAAGATTCAGAACAACAAAAAGACTCATCAATTAGTAATTTTGTAGAAAAAAATGATCGAATATCAGTTATTGAAACTAATTCATCATTAAATTATGATGCTATAAAAGATAAAAAAGGAATAAAAATTGCTTTAATTAATGGTTCTGGAAATACATTAGATAAATCATTTAACCAATCTCATTGAGAAGCTTTAATCAAATTATCTGAAGACACTAGAAAAGATGATAAAAATCAAATAGAAATTACAGATATAAATCCTGGAACAACGGAATTAACTGAAGTTTATAATAATGCATTAGAAGAAAACCAAAAAGTATGAGTTCTCGCTGGGTATAATCACTCTGAAAAAATTAAAGCTTATTTAAAAAATGAAGAAAATGTTAAAAAACTAAACGAAAAAGGTGTAATAATAATTGCTGTAGATTTTCAGGTAGGACTTGAAAGTACAAGCAATTTTAAAAATTTATACGAAGTTACTTTCAATATTAATGAAGCTGCATATATAGTTGGAAACGCTTTATCAAAAGCATTTGCTAAAACATTCCCTGGGCAAAATAATTCAGACTCAAGAAAATCTGGAGTATATGGTGGAGGAAGTGGTTCTGATGTTGTAAGTTTTATATCTGGATATTTAAAAGGTATACTTAAGCACAATAAATCAAGTGAAACAACAAATAAAATTAACCAAATTGATCAAATTGCATTAAATGCTGGATATGAAGCTGGTGACCCGAATATGAATCAAGTAACAATCGGAATGATTGATAAAAAACCTAAATTCGTTTTACCTGTTGTCGCAGGTGGTGTTGCAATTATTCTAGATGAAATACAAAAAAGAAATCTTAATATGTATGTAATAGGTGTTGATGTTGATCAATCAAAAGCTTATCCACAACATAAAGGTAAATTTGCTACTTCAATTCAAAAGAATATTGGTCAAGCAGTATATGATGTAATAAATGAGTTTGTTTTTGGTATAAAAAACAAATCACTTGAATCAAAAGCCTCATCAACTGAATATGGATCAAAACATCTACATGGTAATTTTAGTGATAAATGGGTAGCTTATGCTCCTTCTACAGCATCAAACGAAAAACTTAGACTAGCAATTAATAATGAACTCGAGAAAACAGAAAAAGAGTTTCTAAAATTAAGTCAAGATGAAAAAGATTTCATAAGCAATTTCAAGGATTCTTCAAATAAGGAATATTCAGAAGAAAGTCTTAGCGAGTTAGTTGAAGCATTAGTAAAAGAAATCAATAAATAAAAAATGTGGAAAATGTGGAAATTTTAATGATTTTCACATTTTAATTTATAATTATTAAGATTTTATTCAATTACTTTTCAAATAAAATACGAATAAAATTTTAGAAAACTCAAAAAATATTTAGGAGAAAAAATGAAATTCAAAAAATACTTACTTTCTATGGCCGGAATAAGCTCAATCGCTTTACCTTTGGCTGCAATTTCTTGTGGAGAACCAACAAGTGATTCAGGATACCACAAACGTGAAGAAGAATACATTCAACCAAGCGAAAGAGTTGCTGTTATCCAAAGAAACACAAGTCTTACAATGGATTTAGCTACTTCAGAAAAAATTAAAGCTAAAAAATTAAAATTTGCTTTAATTACAGATACAGGAAAAGTTACAGATAAATCATTTAACCAATCTGCATGAGAAGCTTTAAACACCATTGCAGACCAAACACAAAAATCAGCTGATGAACAACTATTTGAATTCGTCGCAGTTGAGCCAACAGGTGATTCATATGATCAATCATATAATGCTGCAATTGATAACGGTGCAAATGTTATTGTTCTTCCTGGGTTCACACATGGTGATCACATTAAAACATTTATTAAAGCAAATATTGAAAAATTAAGAGCTAAAAAAGTTATCATTATCGGTATTGACTTTACATTAAAAGATGTTTCATACGAAAACTTCTATGCATTAAACTTTGACGTTAGCCAAGCCTCATGACAATTAGGGTACGCTCTTTCAAAATATCTTTCAGCACAATACTCTGATAATCAAGAAAATAGAAAATTAGCTTCATTAGGTGGAGGAGCATTCTTTGGAGTTACAGACTTTATTACAGGTTATTTAAAAGGAATTAAAGCATTTAATGATGCAAATCCAACATTAAAAACTAAACATGCTGATACTATTGATTTAAATGCTGGATTTAAACCAGATAACACACAAACAGCTGCAGTTACAAATATGTTAGGAACAGAAGCAAAAATTGTTTATCCTGTTGCAGGACCAGCTACATTAACTACTGTTGATCAAATTACTAAAAACGAAAAATACAAGGATAGATTAGTTGTTGGTGTTGACGTTGATCAATCAAAAGCTTTACCAGCTAATAAAGGTTACTTTGCTACATCAGTTCTTAAAAATGTTGCTCAAGCTACATATGATATTATTTTAGCTAAAGCATTTGAAATTTCAGAAGTTGAAACCAAAATAGCTCACATCAAACAAGGTGACACAAATAATTTCTATGGTGGATATGATGCAGGTTGAGTTGCTTTAGCTGAATCTACAATTGGTGATACAGCAAAAAGAGAAGCAATGAATAGCGCTATTAATGAAGCAAAAGAAAAATTTGTTGCTTTATCAACAGATGAAAAGGCATTTGTTAGTGCTCCAAAAGCAAGAAAAGAAGACACAAACAAAAATCAAAATGAAATTAAAACAGTTGTTGATGATTTAATTAAAATAGTAAATAATTAATAATTCTTTGTTAAAAAAATCGCTTTTTTGCGGTTTTTTTTCGCTAGACAAAAACAAAAAATTTTATATAATTTAAAATAGTTATTTATAACTATTTAGAAAAAACTGAAAGGGAGCATTATGAAAAAAATTAATGCAATAGAATTTGTTAATATTTCTAAATCTTTCGGTTCAATCAAAGCAAACCAAGACATTAGTTTTGAGGTTGAAAAAGGGACTATACATGCACTTATTGGAGAAAATGGTGCTGGTAAAAGTACACTTATGTCAATCCTTTTTGGTTTATATGAACCTGATAAAGGGACAATAAAAGTTAATAACAACGAAGTATTAATCAAAGGTCCAAACGATGCTAATGCTTTAGGTATTGGTATGGTTCATCAGCACTTCAAACTTGTTGATGTATACACAAACTTAGAGAACATCGTTTTAGGAGCTGAGGACATTAATAGAACTACTAAAGTTATTGATTTTGGTCCAGCAATTAGAAAGATAAAAACAATTCAAAATAAATTTAATTTACACTTTGACTTAAATAAACAAACAGGTAAAGAAACTGTTGCAACTCAACAAAAAGTCGAAATAATGAAAATGTTGTATAGAGATTCAGAAATTCTTATTTTTGATGAACCAACAGCGGTTTTAACAGATCAAGAAATTCAAGGTCTTTTAAATACTTTTAAATTATTTAGAGAACAAGGTAAAACAATACTTTTTATTTCACATAAATTAGGAGAAATAAAAGAAGTAGCAAATAACGCTACAATGCTAAGACACGGTAGAATAACAGGTAATTTTGCTGTTAAAGATGTTTCTATTGAAGAAATGGCCAACAGAATGGTAGGTGGCGAAGTAGAAAACGCTAGAAATGAATATTCTGACACATCTAAAAACAAAGTTATCCTTGATATTCAAAATGTTTCGACTGAAGGTGAAAAACCTTTAAAAAATGTTTCGCTTCAAATTAAGAGTGGTGAAATAGTTGCTATTGCCGGAGTTGAAGGTAATGGACAAACAGACTTAGAATATGTTGTAAGTGGTATGAAAAAACCTACAACAGGTTCAATTAAATTAGCTAGAACAGAATTAATTAATGAAAAAATTAATTTAATTAACAAAAAAAATAGAACTAAAAGTATTGTAAATTTTGTTTTATTTACTATGCTATTTATTTTAGCGACAGTTTTAATCGTCGCTACTCCTGAAGCCAAAGATATTAATGTTATTTATAAAATTATCGGAGGATTCGTATACTTATTAGCAGCATTATTTTTCTTTGCTTCTATTAATAAAGAAATAAAAACTAACAAAAATATTGAATCAATTGCTTTTGATGGTGTTGGTTCAAAAACAAAGAGATGAATCTATCTTGCAAAATCAAGCTTTGTAGTTACTTCAATTTTCTTAATAATTACACTTGTTGTCGGATTAGTTCTCTTAAATACAACATTTTTAGCTCCATTAGGATTAGCTATTATGTTTATTAACGCAGTTGCTTTAGCATGATTTGTAATTTTTATTTATAGAGCATTGACAAAATCTGTTTGAAAAAATGATGTTAAAAAGAATTGATGACACAGTGCAATTTCGGTTCTTATCACCTTAGGATATACTGTTGCATTCATTTTATTGGCTATAGTTGCTTTAGTAAGCCACTTTAATTTATTTTCACACGTTAATGTTTTAGTGTTTTACGTTGTTACATTAGCTCTTATGATATTTGTTTTTGCAATAACTGTTGTATATTTCTACATTTTAGAAAAACAATTTAAAGTTCTTGTTAAAGCAAAAGAAGATGATATTAATTTAGAAAACTTATCAGTATACGAAATTTCTAAATTAGGTCTTTCATTTATACCGAGCGATAGACATAAACATGGTTTAGTATTAGACTACAATATTAAATACAATACAGTTTTACGTAGATTATGAGATAGTAAATATGTAAGATTTGGTATATTTAAAGAAAAAGCTATTAAAGAAGAAACAAAAAACATTATTAGTAAATATGATGTTAGAGGTGCTAGAAATGGTATCTCTCAATCACGTCAACTTTCAGGTGGTAACCAACAAAAATTCATAGTTGGACGTGAAATGAATTCTCCTCATGATTTTATTTTAATAGTTCAACCAACACGTGGTCTTGATGTTGGTGCTATTAAAAACATCCATGAACAAATTCTTGAGGAAAAGAAAAACGGGAAAGCTATATTGCTTATTTCGTATGAATTAGATGAAGTTTTAGCATTAGCTGACAAAATCGCTGTTATAAATACAGGTGAAATTTTAGCAGTTAAGGAAGCTAAAGATCTAACTAGAACAGAAATAGGTATATACATGGCACACAAAAACGACGAGAAAGGAGCGAATTAATGAAAAAAGGATTATATTCTAATAATGCTTTGATTAACTTTGGTGAAAAATCAAGAAGATTTTTTATGTTCGAAGATAAAGCAAGCAGTAGAAGAAAAATTTTCGCTTCTGTTTGAGCAGTTTTCTTTGGTATTTTAGCCGCTTCTATTATTTATTGAATAATAGGAAGTACAGGTACCAATCCTCAAAAAACAACTATTTTTACATTCGTTCAATACATATTTCAAATTTCAACAAGAGAATCTAATAAAATAACATTTATTCTTTACTTTTTATTCTTTGCATTCTCAGGGTTAGCAATTTCAATAGGATTTAAATCTGGACTATTTAATATTGGGGTATCAGGACAAATGACATTCCCCGCTATTATATTCTTTACAATTGTAATTGCTTTAAAGTTAGATATAAATAAAATATCTACAGAATTCTTAGCAGGTATGTTTATAGTATTCATTATCATGGGTATGTTTATAGGACTTATTTCAGGAGTTTTAAAAGCATTCTTTAATGTTCATGAAGTTATTTCTACAATTTTCTTAAACTGAATATTAACATACGTTGCAAAATTCTTATTCACACAAGGAAACCAAGTTTTTGGTAAAGAAGCCTTTTCTTATTTTGACCCTATTAGCGGTACTCAAAAATTAGTTATTACAAGTAATCAACAAACAACTTTTATTTACTTCGGAATTGCTCTTTTAGCATTATTAGTATTCGCTATATGATTTATTTATAGTAAGACAGCTATCGGGTACAAAATTAAAATGGTTGGTCTAAATAAAACAAATGCTAAATATGTTGGGGTTAATGAAAAACTTCTAACAGTTACAATTATGGGTATTTCAGGAGCATTATCAGGTATTGCAGGATTTTTCTTAATTATTCTAAAAAATAATAGAATTGAGGCCGGACCCGCTCCTATGAATATAGGTTTTGAGGCAATAGCTATTGCTTTAATAGCCTTAAACAGCCCTATTGGTGTAGTATTCACATCAATTATATATTCATTAATTAACACTTCACAAATTGGATTTAGTTTCTTTAGAGTTAGCGAAAAAGTTACTGGTGACTTCTTCCCAATCATTACAGGTATTATTATTTTCATGTCTGCATTGGCAATAATATTCTATAAATTTAGAGTTATAAGATCGATTGTAAAATACCTTTACTTATTATTTAATAAAAACTATTGATACAATCTCAAGGTGTATCATGTAAGTAAATGGAAATACATTATCCCAGAAAGAATTAAATTATTTAAATTATACTTTTCTAATTTTAAAGCGCATATCGCATTTAGAAAGACTCAAAAAGAATACGAAGACTCAATCTATAAACAAATTAAATCTTCTAAGAAAATGGAGCAAGAAGAATTATTATCTCTTTACTCAAAACTTTCTAAAGAAAAATTTGCTCACCAAGAAAAAAGAAATAAAGCTGGTTTAAATAATTATAGAGATGAAAAAAACAAATACAAAAACCAAGTAAAAAATAGAAAACAATCATTTAAATTGGTTAAAGAAAGTTTATTCTTAGAATTCAATAAAAAAGTTCTCGAAAAATACAAGAGAGCATTTAAAATTCATGAACCTGCGGAAGGAGAAATTTAATATGGAATTAATTTTAGGTTATACATTTTTCTTCTTCACACTTTTACTTTTAGGTACTATTTCTGGTATTTTCTCAGAAAGAGCAGGTATTGTTAATATTGCCATAAACGGGTTTATGGTATTCGGTGCAGCAATATACTCAGTATTCAGTGTTATATTTACCGACTTCTTAAATATAACAAGCATGTGATCACAAATTCCTTTAACGATTCTTACAGGACTTGTTACTTTATTGTTTGGTATGCTATTTGGTCTAGCTACAGTTAAATTTAAATCAGATCAAACTATTTCAGGTTTTGCTATAAACATTTTAGCAGCAGGTATTGCAGCTATGGTAATCCTATTCTTAACTACACGTGTTCAAAAAGCAGGTTCTGTTATTGTTTTAGGTGGAAGGGAAGAATTAGCTCTTTCTTCTTCAATAGGAACATACAAAAACATAGTTTCTTTAAAACTAGTTATTGTTGTTATAGTAGCATTAGGATCATGATTTGCATTAAGAAAAACAAGATGAGGATTAAGATTTAGATCAGTTGGTGAAAACCCACAAGCAGCTGACGTTGCCGGAATTAATGTTAATAAAATAAAATGACAAGCATTAGCTATTGCAGGTTTTATAGCAGGTATTGCAGGTTCAATATTCGCACAAAGCCAAATTAACTTCTTCTCTTTAACTAAAGATGTTCAAGGGTTCGGGTTCATTGCTTTAGCAATTATGATTACTTCAAGATGAAAAATTACTTACTCAGTTATTATTTCATTATTCTTCTCATTCTTATTAGCATTCTCATTCTACGGTGTAAATGTACTAGGAGAATCACTATCAAGATACAGAGATCTATTAGCTATGATCCCTTACGTTATTACTCTTATTATCATGATTGCATCAAGTAAGAACTCATATGGTCCTGCTGCCGCTGGTATTCCATATGATAAAACAAAAAGATAATAAAAAACCACTTTCGTGGTTTTTTATTATCTTTTATTTAATTAATTTTGAGAATTGTCAAATTCATTTATCAAATGAAAGCATTAATTCATCTATAATTGGTTGTACTCTTTTGCTTCAATCAAGAACTTCTACTTTGGTTAAAATAAATGTCAAATCTTCAACAATAACTGTTGTAGCTTCTTTAAAATCAAATTCTTTTGATGGAAGCTCTTTGATTGTGCTCATTTTAAGCATTTCATCATAGCTTCCTAAAGCTAAATCACCTTTCATTACAATTTTTTCAGCGATTTCATCAACAAAATTAAGAACATCACCTCTTAATTTATCTACCTCTTCGTGAATTTCAAAAAATTCTAATCCTTTTATATTTCAATGAATATTGCTTAATTTTTGATACATTATTTGCAAGTTAGCTTGCAGATATTTTAAGTCTTTTGCTTCTTTCATGATCCCTCTTTTTTTAAATTTAAAAAATAGCTATAAAAATAATTATTACGACGGCAATGATCAAGATTGTTAAAAAAAGTATATAGAAAAATTTTTGCTTTGTTTTTTCCGCTGTTCTTCTTTTTATAAGTTTATTATTTGTTTCATTTCTAACTTCTCTTTCAAATAAAATTGTGTTATTTTTTTTAAAATTAATTAATTCTCCAAAAAGAATTTCTTCACTAAGTAACTCAATTTCTTTAATTAAATTTAATAAAATACTTTTTTCTATTTTAGTAAATTTATTACCTTCTATAATATTAGTTTTTCTATTATATCGAATATATTCGTTTACTATATTATTGAAAAAACCTCTAGAATTCACAAAATTAAAATTAATTCAAAAATATTTTCTTCAATTATTTTGCTTAATTAATTCTAAGGTTTCTTTGTATTCAGTAAAGGTACTTTTCAAATAATTAAAATTTAAAAACATATTTAAAACTTTTTCGTTATTAGTTATTCTAGCTCCGTTAAGAGTATGAGCTAATATGATAACTTCAAATTGATTAAGTCCATAAATATCTGCTTTATATTTTCTTATATATTCAGATTCAATTTTTTTTAGAGTTTCCTCTTCTATGTCATTGTATTCTTCTAAAATAAAATACTCAACCTCTTTTTTGTACACAGAAATTGCGTTACCCATTTTTGAGTACAAATGTTTGCCGTCTCAATTTCTAGTCCTAAACACTTCCTCAAATGAGCCATATGTTTCTAAATCTGATTTATATTTTCTTAAATTTGAATTATGCGTATAAAACCTTGAAATAAATCCTTTTTTAGAATTTGTTTTGCCAATATAAAACACTTCTCCAATAACAATTAAATAAATACCTTTTTTATATTTATTCAAACTCGTTACAGGTTTGGCTATACTCATTAATTCTTCAAGATTCTTTTTACTTGTTAAAAAATTTAAACTTGAGTTTGTCATTAAACTAATTCTTTTCCTTTTACTTCTAAATAAAGATCTTCAAGTTGATCGACACCGACATTCGATGGTGCTCCGGTAAATACATCTTCGTTCTTAGAATTTTTAGGGAAAGCTATAACATCTCTAATAGTTGAATGACCAGCTAAAAGCATAACTATTCTATCAATTCCTAACCCTATTCCACAGTGTGGTGGAACACCATATTCAAAAGCTTTTAAGAAGAAGCCAAATTTACTTTTTTGTGACTCTTCGTCAAGCCCAATTAAATTAAACACTGTTTTTTGTGTTTCTTGATCAAATATTCTGGCAGATCCTGAACCAAGTTCAAAACCGTTCATAACCAAGTCATAACTTCTAGCTTTAATTTCAGATTTATCTAATTTTTTGATCTCATCTAATGAATGATCGAATTGGGTAAATGGATGATGAGCTGCTGATCATGTGTTAGTTTCTTCATCGTGCTCAAACATTGGAAATCTTGTGATTCACTTAAAATTAAACTCATCTTTAGCTCATTTATATCATGAGTTTAATTCGACTCTTAGCGCTCCTAAAGCTTGAGAAGCTTTCTCATACTTATTAGCAGTAATTAAATATGTACCATCTTTTTCTTCCTGTTTGCTTACTACTTTTTTAACTCCAATTTCTGCTTTTGAAGCAAAATTAGAATGTGATATTTCACCGTTTTCTACAACAAAGTAAAACAAAGCATTTACACCATTTTTCTTAGCAATTTCTTCTAATGTTTTAAATTCTTTTTTAGATATTTTTTCAGCAATCTTTAATAATCTAATGCTTGGCGCTTTTTTAATGATATCAAAATCTGTTTCGTCAAAATATCCATTAATATCTCTAATCTCATTCCCGAATCTAAAATCAGGTTTATCACTACCATATTTTGAAATAGCTGTATCATATTCAACTCTTTCAAATGGTATTTTTATATCGACATTCATAACCTTTTTCATAACATGTTGAAACATTCTTTCGATAAAACTTTGAAATGATTCTACATCATTAAAACTAACTTCAACATCAAGTTGCGTGAATTCAGGTTGTCTATCTTTTCTTGAATCTTCATCACGAAAACATCTAGCTATTTGGAAGTATCTTTCAAATCCGGAAATCATTAATAATTGTTTAAATAATTGCGGACTTTGTGGTAATGCATAAAATGAATTTTCTTTTCTAGTAGGAACTAAAAAGTCTCTAGCACCTTCAGGAGTGGCTTTTGATAAAATTGGTGTTTCTATTTCTAAGAAATCTTCATTTTGAAAAAATTCTCTCATTGCAAAAATTACTTTATTACGTAATGCAATTGTTTTTTGCATTATAGGTCTTCTTAAATCTAAAAATCTATTTTGCAATCTTAATTCTTCTTTTACTTCTATATCATCTCTAATTTGAAAAGGCAGTTCATTTGCCGCCATTGAAAGTACTTTATACTCTTTTACTAATACTTCAATTTCACCTGTTGGTAAATCACTATTTATATCTTTACGTAAAACAACTTCTCCTTTAACTTCAAGAACTGACTCTTTTGTAAAATTAATTGGTTGGTTGAAAACAATTTGTGTAATTCCGTATTTGTCTCTTAAATCCACAAAGTTAATTTCACCAAATTTTCTCTTATTTGAAACTCAACCGTAAAGAGTAACTATTTCACCAATGTTTGACTTTCTTAACTCATTATTATTAATTTTTTTATTCATCATAACCTTCTTCCAATAGTTCGAATAAATCTTCCGCATTGACATCTTCAAAACTGCTATTTTCTACAATAAATTTGCAAAGTGTATCTAAGCCATCATTATTTCTTGTTAAATAAACTCTATCATTATTTTCTAAGTTTTTAGCAACTAATAAATCAGGGTTTTTAAAATCATCACTAACTATTATTTTAGCTTCATATTTTTTAGCTCTTTCAAATGCTTTTTTACTTTTAACTAAATCATATTCAAAAAATAAATCTAATCCATCCACATTTGTTAAAGGTAAATAAAAGTTTTGAAATAAATCTTTTACATTTTTTTGATCTTCACTAGCAACAAAATAAATGCCAACTTTATAGGTTTCTTTTTCGAAAAATTCCTTATCAAAAATTCCTTCTTCCAACAAAATATCTACAAGTCTGTCAATACCAAATCCGAACCCAACACTTGAAACTTCAGGTCCCCCTAGTTCTTTAATTAATTCAGAGTATCTACCACCACCTATTACTGTTGATTGTGAACCTGCATTTTTGGTTTTTGCTACAAATTCAAAAACTGTTTCATCATAATAATCTAGCCCTCTAACTAAATCATTAGATACTTCGAATTCTATCCCATTTTCTTCTAAAAAAGTGCACAAGTTTTCAAAGTATGTTTTTGAGTCATTTGATAAGTAATCTTTAATTTTAGGAGCTTTTTTAATAAAATTTAATTTTGAATCCACTTTATCATCAAGAATTCTTAAAACATTCCCGTTTTCTAATCTTTCTTGCGAAATAACTGACAATTGATCCTTAAATGGTTCTAGGTATTTTTTTAATGCTTTTTGATAATTTTCTCTTGAATCTTTGTCTCCAATAGAATTTATTTTTAAAACATAAGGTAATTCAAAATCATCCAGAATTTTTGCTGCTATCATTATTACTTCAGCATCTTTTAAGTAGTTTTTATCACCAACAAATTCAATACCTGCTTGATAAAATTGACGGTAACGACCTTTTTGCGGTTGTTCATAACGAAACATGGGACCAACATAGTAAAACTTTTGATTAAACAAAGTATTTCACTTGTTTTCGATATAAGCTCTAACAAAAGGCGCAGTCCCTTCTGGTCTTAAAGCTATATTTCTTTCACCCTTATCTTTAAATTCAAACATCTCTTTTTTAACCATATCAGAGCTTTCGGAACTTCTTTTAAATAATTCTAAAGACTCAATAATAGGTGTTTCAATAGCTTTAAAACCTGAATTTTGAACAACCATTTTAAACATATTTGACACTATATTAAACATTGATAGTTCAACAGAAGAATAGTCTTTTGTACCTTTAATTTTATTAAACATAAGATCTCCTTTATATTTTTTAAGTTGTAAATAATTTTATCACATTTTATATCTATTTTTATAGATATATTCCTTTTAATAAAGGTGATAAAAAGAGAAGTTTATTATGTTTAAACAACATATATAGCGTTTTTAGTACGAAAAAAAAGTTGTACAAAAATAATTACTTTATGATAAAATAAATAAGCAATATATATTTAATTGCAGAAAGTAGAATCACTTCTCACCTGATGGCCATAGCCTTGGGTTTAGCTACAATTAAATGCATCAAATGTTGATGCCTTTTTTGGTAGGTAGAGTGCGAAAAACTTTTTTAAAGTTATTTTAAGGAGAAATTATTATTCAATCAGATAAAAGAAAAAAGCCAGCTTCTGAACACTATGTTAATAACGATATCCCCTATTCAAAAGTATTTTTAATAGATGCAAATGGGGAAAAAGTCGGTGTAAAGACAAAAACAGAAGCATTAGAAATGGCAATAAGTCAAAAAATGGATCTTGTTTTAATTAGCGTTGATCCTAAGCCTATTGTTAGAATTTTAGATTATGGAAAATTCAAATACGACAGAAAGAAAAAACAAAAAGAAATCAAAGAAAAACAAACTAATATTCAAAATCGTGAAATTCGTTTGACACCAATGATTGGTGAAAATGATTTACTTACAAAAAGTAAAAAGGCTCGTGAATTTTTACTAAAAGGTGATCGTATCAAAGTTTCTGTAAAACTAAGAGGTAGAGAAATAGGGAGAAAAGACTTAGGTTTAACAGTTTTAGATCGCTTCTTTGCGTCTCTTGAAGATGTCGCAGAAAAAACAACAGAAGCTAAACTTGTTAATGAACGTTTTTTAGATATGAATCTCCAACCAAATAAAAACAAAATCGCTAAATACTTAAAAGATAAGAATCAAAATTCTTCCGATAATTCAGAAGATAATGATTCTTCAAAAGGAGAATAAAATGCCAAAAATGAAAACAAAAAGTGCTTTAAAGAAACGTATTAAAGTTACTGGAACAGGAAAAATCTTAAGAGAACAAGCTTTCCGTTCACATTTAGCACAAAACAAATCTACAAAACAAAAACGTCACGCTCGTAAAGCTGCTTTAATGTCAAAAAGCGACCTTAAAAGATTTAAAGCTTTAATCTAATCTTGCTAACTTTTAGTTTCAAGATATTAAAATAAATTACACGAAAGGAAATTAAATATGGCAAGAGTTAAAGGTGGAACAGTTACAAGAGCAAGACGTAAAAAATGATTAAAATTAGCTAAAGGATACTTTGGACACAAATCAATTGGTTACAAAGTAGCAAAACAAGCTGTTGTTAAATCATGAACATATGCTTTCAGAGACCGTAAACAAGTAAAAAGAAACTTCCGTAAATTATGAATAGCACGTATTAATGCTGCTACAAGAGCAGAAGGATTAAGTTACTCAAAATTTATTAATGGACTTAAAAAAGCAAACGTACTTGTTAACCGTAAAATGTTATCAGAATTAGCAATTCATGAACCAAAAACATTTTCAATGTTAGTTGAATTAGCTAAAAAAGCTTAATGAAAATAAAAAAATGAACAAATAACTTGTTCATTTTTTTATTTATTTTTGTGTTCTAAAACAATTTTATCCAATTTTCTTAATCAATGATTAGCTCCACTTTTAGTGATAATTTTATTTGTTTCTTTGCTTTGTTCATTCACTAAATCATTTAATGAAAATCAAGGATTCTCTATTTTCAATCTAAAAAACACTAATTGATCTTCAGTAAATAAATTTTCAAGATTGTTTTCAAAAACAAAGTTTATATTGTTTATATGTTTAATAGAGCTATCAGCAATTTTTTGAAGATTAGAAAAATCAATATTATTAATCCTATTTAGTACATTATCTTTATCTCTGTGTATTTTCAAATTTTGAAGCTCAAATCAAGCTTTCTTGGCTCCTATTGCCGACAAAAAATCTAATAACTCATCTACTTTTTTAATATACAACACAAATCTTTTTTGTTTTCTTAGAATGTTGAAATTAAAATCATATGAATTTAACTTCTCTTTAATTAAATTAGATTTTTCTTCCGATAAAGTTGATATTTCAAGGTGATATGACGTTGAATCTTTGCTAGAAATACTTCCACTACCAACAAATACGCCCGAAAAGAAAAAGGTTAAATACTCTTTATAATCAAAATCACCATCAAAAACAAAATTATTTTTTTCAATTAATATTTTGTGCTTTCATTCAGGTCTTGTTACAAATGATATTTTGTTTTTTTCTAGCTTTGCAAGGATTTTACCTTTTATATAATCATTTTTTATATTTAAAATATAATAGTTGTCATCTTCTTGCGAATTAGCAAAAATAACACCTTTGAGGAAAAAATAATTTTCTTGTTCTTTTTTAGCATTTATTATTACTTCTTTTTTTATTTTAGAAGAAAAAGAAAGGTTTTTTTGATTAGACATAGTAAAATAATTTTATTAAAAAAAATAGAAAAATTAAGTATTTTTATATTTTAAAAAAACTAGCAATAGCTAGTTTTAAAAATTATTTAACAACTTCTTCTGAAAATTTTTCATTTTCAACTACTAAGTATTTGTCACCTTTTTGTATTCCGTATGGTTTAAGAGCTTCTAAAGCTTTTGATGTGTCTTCTTTAATAAGTGGGAATAGTTTCTTAGAATCAACTGAAACAAAGACACCTGAATATGAACCAAAACCACCTAATAATTTTTCGTCATCTAAAATACCAATTGTTAATGAGTTTGGACGGAATTTAGCAACACGTTTTAATAATTCACCTGTTCTTGAAAGAACAACGATGTATTTGTAGTCTCCATTTTGAGCTTTCTTAGCAATTTCATAAGCGATTTTTGAACGTTTATCTTTTTGATCTGAATTTGCTCATACTTTTTCAAGTTGTCTTTCGTAGTAATTTCTTGAGTAGAATTCTTTTTCAGCACGTTTTGAAATAGCTGTCATTGTTTTAACTGCTTCAACTGGGAATGAACCATTTGCACTTTCACCTGAAAGCATTGTTGAATCAGCACCTAATTCAACTGCATAATAAACGTCTGTAACTTCTGCACGAGTTGGGTGTGGTGAATTTTCCATTGAGTCCAACATTTGAGTAGCAACAATAACCATTTTTCCAGCTTCACGACATTTTCTAATCATTTTCTTTTGGAAGTAAGGAACGTCATAGTAAGGAATTTCAAGACCTAAATCTCCACGAGCAACCATTATACCATCTGATGCTTCAATAATTTCATCGATGTTCATGCAACCTAAGTGAGATTCAATTTTAGAAATAATTTGTACGTGACTTCCGCCGTTTTCGTTTAATAATTGTCTTAATTCATTAACATTTTTTGCTGAGTTAACGAATGAAGCTGCAACATAGTTAATTCCTTCTTTAATACCAAATTTAACGTCATTAATATCTTTTTCAGCTAAGAAAGGTAATGAGAAATCAACTCCAGGTAAATTAACACGTTTATTTGTTTTTAATTTATGTGTGTTTTCTGCTTTAACTTTTACATAACCTTCACCAACTTCAATAACAACTGTTGATAATTTACCATCATCTATTAATACTTGATTACCAACTTCTAAATCTTTTGCCATATCATATGCAACTGTGATTTCTTTTGAAGTTCCTTCTAATGATTGGTATTTATCTGATGTTGTGTGAATTAAAATTTCTGTTCCAGCTTCAACAACTTGAGCACCATCTTTCATTTTTCCGATACGGATTTCTGGACCTTTTGTATCTAACATTAAAGATACTGGAATTTGTAAATCTTTACTTACTTGTTTTGCAATTCTGAATTTATTTGCTTGTTCTTCGTGTGAACCGTGGCTAAAGTTAGCACGAATTGTTGTAACACCATTTTCAACTAATTGACGTAATGTTTCATAGTTATCACTTGATGGACCAATTGTAGCCACAAGTTTTGTTCTTTTATCAGTAATTTTCATTTAAAAATACTCCTAATTAAATATTTATTTTTATGTTTAAATTTTAGCAAAATTTTTTCTTTTATGAAACTTTAAGTTAAATAAAATAAACTCACTTGATTAGTCAAGCTTAATTGTTAATTAAATTAGCAAATACTTAATTTTCTTTTGAAAAACTATAAAAAAGTTAAAATTTCTAAAAGAAAAATAGAGGAGGAAACATGAAAAAGACAAATAAGAGAAAAAAGAACAAATTATTAAGTATTATAGGGAGTATAGCAATAATAATTGCGAGTGGAGTAACTGCTGGGTATTTTTTAATAAAACAAAATAACACCCAAAAAAGCAATGCAAGCACTCAATCAACAAACATAGAATCAAGTAAAACTAATAACCCAAACCAACTCAAAATAACTTCTTGAAATATCGCTAATTTCGGCGCGTCTTCAAGTAAAAAATTAGGGTTCAGAATTCAAGCGTTGAAGGAAATTATAAAAAAAGAAAATTTAGAATTTATTTCAATTCAAGAAGTCGGATATGAAGATTGAGAAGGTGTAAAAAAATTAGTAGAAGAACTTGGTGATGAATATTCTTTTGCTAAATCACCAATGGGACTTATTAGCGAAGAACGCCCAAATAGTAGGGAATCATATGCCATTATTTATAAAAATAATAAAGTTAAACTTTTAAATGATAAGGGTTACTTTAAAGGTAAAAATATCCAATTCACTAGACCGCTTTGATATTCAAAATGGGAAATAATTCAAAATGGACAAAACTTTTGGATCATAAATGGACACTTGGATGCGCCCGGAAAATCTTCCACAAAAGGTGTTAATGAAGCAGAAAATCCGACAATTAATAATTATAAATGAAAAGGACAAGGAGACCAGGAGGTAAGAGAATACTTAGATATTAAGTATGCTCTTGAAGAATTAAAACAAAAAGATCCTAATTCACTGATTATATTTAACGGGGATACTAATATTAAAAAAGAAAACTTTAAATTTTCTAGTGATTTTTACACAAATTTGGGTTATGAAATAAATTATGATACAAATATATATAATGATTTATATGCAACTAGTTTAAATAATGGAAAGAATTATTCAAATCCGTATGACAAATTTATTGCTTATGACCCAAATAATGTCTTTATTGAAAGCAAGTTTGAAAAATTTGATTTATTAAATGTCTTTAAAGATGTTTTGGATCGAAAAAAGTATAGTGATTTATTTAAACAAACATATAATGATAAAAATAAACAACAAAAAAGTGATCCTGATATGGTCAAAAAGATATCGGATCATACATTCATTAATGCATACATTGAAATCAAATAAAAAATACTTAATTAATTCACGTTTAAATAATTAAATTAGATTATTACCTAAATGTATTATAATAATTATTATGGATAACAAATATACTGCAGAAAGCATTAAACAACTTAAGGGGTTAGAGGCTGTTCGTAAACGTCCAGGTATGTATATCGGATCTACAGATGTTTATGGATTACACCATTTATTATGAGAAATAGTAGATAATGCAATTGATGAAGCATTAGCCGGATTCGCTAACAAAATAGTTGTTAAACTAAGAAAAGATGGTTCAGTTCTCGTTTCTGATAATGGGCGTGGAATTCCTGTAGAAAAAGCAAAAAACGAAAGTAAAACTGCTGTTGAAATTGTTTTTACTGAGTTGCATGCTGGAGGAAAATTTGACTCAAACACCTATAAAGCATCAGGTGGGTTGCATGGAGTTGGTTCCAGTGTTACTAACGCATTTTCATCTAAGTTAATTGCCACTATTGCCAGAAATGGAAAACTATATCAAACTGAGTTTGAACAAGACAAAATAGTAAAAAGAACTCATGAAATCGGAACAGCAAAACATACAGGAACTACTGTAGAGTTTTGACCGGAGTATAAATTATTTAAAAAAGCTAAACTAAGTTTTGAAAGAATTTCTGAAAGATTGCAAGAGAGCTCGTTCTTAATATCAAATTTACAAATAGAATTGTATGATGAAGAAAGTGGTTTAGAAAGAAAATTTCAATATAAAAATGGTTTAGAAACTTTCTTAGATTTCTTAAATAACTCTAAAACTAATATTTCTGATCCTGTTTCTTATTCTGATTTAAAAAAAGGTATTGAAGTAAGTTTTTCATTTCAATGAAGCGATACATACAATGAAGAACTAATTCTAAGCTTTGTTAATAATGTTAAAACAAAAGATGGTGGGACTCACGTAGTAGGGGCAAAATCTGCTTTTAATAAAATTATGAACTTATTTGCTCATAGAGAGGGAGTCTTAAAAGGTAATAATTCTTTCGAAATTAATGATATTATGGAAGGTTTAACTTGCATAATATCAGTAAAAATCCTTGAAAACTTACTTGAGTTTGTGAGCCAAACGAAAGATAAGTTAGGAACCCCAGAGGCTAAACCTGTTGTTGAAGAAATTATTTCTTTATATCTTGAAACATGAATACAAGATAATAAAAAAGTTGCTAAATCTGTACTTGATAAAATTAAAAAAGCTTATGACGTAAGAATTGAAACCAAAAAAAGAAGAGATGAGGCAAGAACTTCTAAGAGAACTCTTTCTGAGAAAAAAGTTATAAGTGATAAACTAACTCCAGCAACAACGAAAAAAGCACATGAGAGAGAATTGTTTTTAGTCGAAGGGGATTCGGCTGGTGGTTCAGCTAAAAGCGGAAGAGATAGGAACTTTCAAGCTATTTTACCACTAAGAGGTAAGGTAATAAATTCTGAAAAAACTAGTTTAACAGAATTACTGAAAAATGAAGAAATTGCAACAATAGTAAATGCTATTGGTGCAGGTATTGGCAAGGATTTTGATATATCTAAATCCCAATATGGTAAGGTCGTAATTATGACCGATGCGGACACCGACGGTGCTCATATCCAATGTTTATTATTAACATTTTTCTACCGTTATATGAAGCCATTAATTGAAAATGGAAAAATTTATATAGCTATTCCTCCCCTTTATAAACTTACAAATAAGGCAAAAAAAACAATTCAATATGTTTGAGATGATGAGGAACTAAGGGAAATTTTACAATCACAAAAAAGTAATACCGAAATCCAACGTTATAAAGGATTGGGTGAAATGAATGCTGATCAATTATGAGAAACAACTATGAATCCTGAAACAAGAACATTAATTAGAGCTACTGTTGATGATGCTTCTCTTGCGGAAAGACGTGTAAGTACTTTAATGGGTAACGATTCTTCAAAAAGAAAAGAATGAATTGATAACAACGTAGATTTTGATGATTATGATGATTATTTAGAAAAATTCGCTATAAAATAACATTGATAAAAAAAGATAAATGCCATGTGTGGTCATTTATCTTTTTTGTTTTTATAAGTTTCTCTATTTTGATGAAATTTCGGTTTTAAAATCTTTATAAATTTGAGAAATGCTATTACCTGTTAATGAGGCATTTATTACTCTTGATAAGAATACCCCTAAAGAAACTATTTCTAGTTTTTTAAATTTTCTTGCTAATTCATAGTTATCAATACTATTTGTAACTATAACTTTTTCAACTGCTGGATGATTTTCAAAAATTTCAAATCCTTTAGTGAAAATACCATGAGTAGCAGCTACAATAACTTTTTTAGCTCCGTTTGCTTTTAGAGTCTCAACTGCTTTAAGAATTGTTCCTCCAGTGTCAATTATGTCATCAATAATTACTGCATTTTGGTTATCAATATTACCAAGAATACCCATAACTTCCGTTTGGTTTGTACCAATTCTTCTCTTATCAATAATACAAATTTGAACAGTATCAGCAATTAATTCTGCAAGTTTTCTTGCCCTAACTGTTCCACCATGATCAGGAGAAACTACAGTAAACTTCTCACCAGTTTCCTTAAGTGCAATAGCTATTGGATATTGCCCTTTTAAATCATCCACAGGAATATCAAAAAAACCTTGAATTGATGGGTTGTGCAAATCAACACAAGTAATTTTTGTTGCTCCTGCTTTTTGTAAAAGATCAGCAACTAATTTAGCACCAATAGGTTGTCTTCCACTCGCTTTTCTATCTTGTCTTGCGTAACCATAGTAGCTTAAAACTACATTTATTGTCTTAGCACTACCTCTTTTCAATGAATCAATAAACAATAATAATTCCATTATATTATCATTTACTGGTCTACTTGTGCTAGCAATGATAAAAACATCTTTATCACGTACTGTTGGTTCAGAAACAAGCATAACCTCACCATCAGCGTATACTGTCCTTTCAATTTTAGAAAGTTCCATACCTAATAAATCTGCTACTTCTTTAGCTAAATTTATTGAATTGTTCATACCAAATAAAACTGTATTTTTCTTGTCCATTTAAAAATCCTTACCTAAAAAATGATTATTTACATTTATATTTTACCAAGTATTTTGCTTTCAAATTAAAAAATATTATTTTTGTGCAAAAATAAAAAAACTAAAAGCCTAGTGAAGCTAAACTTCTAGTTTTTATTAGCGTTGTCTGTTTTTTTTGTGTGATTGTAAATAATCTCCACTAATTCTTCTTTAGTCATTTCTTTGTAACCGAAAATATTTAGCATTTCAGACATTTTATAAAGTTGTTCGTTTGGTAAATCAAGAAGTTTTTTAATAGTCTCTGATTTAGCAATGTCTTCTTTGTTTTGATCTGAATTACTTGAATCGCTATTATTTGAATCGTTTGTTGAACCGTAATTCATTCAAAATGGACTATTCATTTCTGAATTCTTCATGCTTTTATTAAACTCTTCCATAAAAGCCTTTGTTTTAGATTCAAAATCAGCAATTACAAATAATCTCTTAATTTTTGCGACATTATTCACTATAAAGAATAATTGAATAACACTTAAAACAAAAATAATGATTTTAACAACTAAATTTAAAACTACTAATGTATCAGAATGCATTTTTTCAACAGAAAAAATTTGGATAATATTAATTAAAGATAATATACCATGGATTCTTGCTAACATGATAGCTGCACCGGAAAGTTTTATAAATGTTTTTTGTTTATAAGAATTTACTAATGTATATGAAAAAAACACAATAATTAAAGACGGTATAATTAAAGAAAGAAATTCAAAAAATAAACGAAATCTATAGCTATATTCATAATTGACTTGTTGATTTTTAACTTCTGTTGTTCTTTCTAAAAACCTAATAAATTCTGTTTTTGCTGTTGATAAGTATATCGGATAAACAAAAGTTAGTATTAGAATTAAAGCTCAGAATACTAAAAATAATCCAATTCAAAGTCTAAAATGTTTTTTCTCATTTGATCATAAATCTTCTCTATTTATGTTAGAAAAATCTATTTTAAAAATGTTTTTCATTTATTCTCCTTTTAAAAACTCTTTAAAATCAAAATCAGCTACCTCAAACTCTTTAGATGGCATTGAATAAAATTCCATTTGTTTTTTGGTAATTGGGTGTTCAAATTCTAATTTATAAGCGTGCAGTCTTTGACCAAACTCATCTATGTTTTTATTATACATTGGGTCTCCATAAATAGGATTACCAATATATTGCATGTGCACTCTAATTTGATGAGTTCTACCTGTTTCTAATTCACATTTTATAAGTGACTTAGGTTGATTATTTATGTAAAAACTCTTTAATAAAGTAACATTTGTAATCGCTTCTTTTGAGTTCAAATTCGTCACAGCCATTTTTTGTCTATCTTGCGAATTACGACCAATAGGTAACTTTAATCTCATTTTTTTATCTTCTAGAATACCATCACAAATAGCGATGTATTTTCTATTGATATCATGCTCCGCAAATTTTTGAGCTAACAAATTGTGAACTTCATTATTTTTCGCTATAACTAAAAGACCACTAGTATCTTTGTCAATTCTATGTACTATTCCTGGTCTTAGCAGACCATTTTCGTTTGATAAGTTATTTTTAAAGTGGTATAAAAGACCATTCACCAATGTCCCTGAAGAATGCCCTGGGGATGGGTGCACAACTAAACCACTTGGCTTATCAATAATACAAATGAATTCATCATCATATACAATATTTAAATCCATCTTTTCAGGTTCTATTTTAAGTTCTTTATCAATTAATTTAACAATCTTTATAACTTGGTTTTCTCTAACCTCAAATTTTGGTTTATTAACTTGCATTTGATCTGCATAAACAGCACCTTCTTCAATAAGTGCTTTAATATCATTTCTTGAAATTTCAGAATTATTAGAAATATATTTATCTATTCTGTCTTTATATTTTACTATTAGTTCTACCATATTTTACAATTATAGCAAATTATTAACTTATGATAAAATTATATATATGTTAGGATTTTTAGAAAAAAGAATGCAAAAGACACTAGAAAAAGTGTCTAAAAAAATTAATTTAACTGAAGCTGATATTTTGGAAGTAACTAGAGAAATAAAATTAGCACTTTTAGAGGCTGACGTTAACTTAAAGGTAGTGAAAGAATTTATTAATAATGTTAAGGAAAAGGCTTTAAATGACCCGAACTTGAAAAAATTAAATCCTTCTCAATACTTTATTAAAATTTTACACGGTGAATTAGTTTCTATTTTAGGTGGTGAAGCAAAGGAATGAAAAATAGAAAACAAACCTCACATAATTATGATGTGTGGTCTACAAGGTTCAGGAAAAACAACCTCATCAGCTAAATTAGCTTACTATTTAAGAAAAAAGAAATATGTTGAGAAACCTCTTGTGGTTGCAGCCGACATTTATAGACCTGCCGCTGTTGACCAACTTGTTACTTTAGCCAAAAGTATTCAAGTTGATTATTACGAAGAGGGCGTTAATGTTTCAGTAGATCAAATAGTTGAAAATGCATTATTGCAAGCTAAAGAAAATAAAAATGATTTGATTATTATAGATACAGCAGGAAGACTTTCGATTGATGAAAATTTAATGGAAGAATTAAGTAGAGTCAAAAAAATAGCAAGACCTAATGATATTTTCTTTGTTGCAGATGCTCTTTCTGGTCAAGACATAATAAATGTTGCACAAACTTTTCATGATAAATTAAAATTATCAGGGACTATAATTAATAAATTAGACTCAGATGCTCGTGGTGGTGCAGCATTAAGTTTAAGATATATTTTAAATCTTCCTATAAGATTTATTGGTACTGGGGAAAAAGTTTCTAATCTTGATTTGTTCCATCCAGATAGAATGGCAGACAGAATCCTAGGGATGGGTGATGTTATGAGTCTTATCGAAAAAGCTCAAGATGTAATTGATGAAGATAAAGCAACAAAAATGGTTTATAAAATGTTTTCAGGCGAGTTTACTTTAGATGACTTACTAGAGCAAATTCAACAAGTTAAGAATCTAGGTAAATTTAGTAAAATTTTAAAAATGTTACCTGGTAATCTATCTTCGAAAATTAATGAAGAGCAACTTGAAAAAGCTGAAGAAAAAATGTATTATTTTCAAATATTAATGTCTTCTATGACAAAAAAAGAAAGACAAAATCCCAAATTACTAAGACAAGCTTCTAGAAAAGAAAGAATATTAAAAGGTAGTGGTAGAACAGCGCAAGAATTTAACAAACTTCTGGCCGATTATGATGCAATGGTCAAAAGAATGAGTGAATTGGGTAAAAAAATGAAAACTGGTGGCGGATTCGATCCTAAAATTTTTGGTATGTAAAAACAAGTGCAAAGTCACTTGTTTTTTTATCATTAAAGCTATGAATGTAGTAGGTAAATCAAAAAAAATTATATTTTACAAACTTGTGTTATTAAAAATGTAAAACTAAAAAAATTAAATTTATATTTCTTGCTTCATCAATATAAATAATTAATTAAATTTCGTTTTTAGAATTAATATTTTGTATTTTTAAAGAATTTTTCTTAAAGGTATCTATAATATTTTCAGAAATAAAAGATTTATTGTAAAAGATTTGAATTATTTTTAAATTTTCCTCATTAGCCTTTAAAATTTTTTTATTATTTTTAAAAATCTTATATGAGTAAATAAATTTAATTAAAGCATAAATAATTGAAGAAATAAAAACAATTCCAGAAAGTAACACTAAAATAAGTCACGAAATAAATCAATTATAGTTATCTAATATACTTGCAATCCATTTATCATGAATTCAAGTAGCAACCTGTCATAATCCCGAAACCGATAAAAGTGATGTTCCAATAATTACTCATAATGCTAAAATAGATTCTCTAAATGATTTATTGTTGTTTTTTCTATCATTTACAGTAAATTTTTGTTCATTTTTATATTTATCTATTTCTTTAATTAGATTAATAAATTTAATTTTTAAATTTTCACTTAAAGCTGAAGGGATAACAGAAAGTTGTTCAACTAAATTAGTATCATATATAGTTATAAAAGATCTTGGGACTGATTTATAATATTTTCCTTTTTCTTTTAATTTAAATGAGTCAGATAACTTATTTTTTATTAACGCATTCTGACAAGATTGATGGTAGTTATAACCCCATATTACATAAGCTAATGCTTTACTATAATATAATTGAAAATCTCAATAGTTATTATTTATTTTCGAAGGTAAATTATCAGCAATTTTTTCTCTAAAATGATTAGTTGCTTTTATTCTTATATTTTCTTGGTCAAATTCAAAAATATCGCCATAATAATTAATTTCACGAATATTCAATTCATCTACAATTTCTTCAGATATTTCATTTAAATTAAAAACTGATACCTGCTTTAATTTATTTTTTATGTTTGCTCTAGCAAATTTCATAAATTCTTCATTTTTAATTTTATCTAAAGAAAAATCCTTATAAAGATTCGCAAATATTTGATCAACAATACACATTGCATTTTCTAAGCTGTAAAAACTAGTTTGATGTAAATGAGCTAAATAAGTTTTTTTTATAAAGTCTTCATCTTTTTTATTAATATATTGTAATAAACTAGATGTTTTTATAATCAATGAATCATCAGGCATAACAAATATATCCATAAATGAACTAAAGTTATAGATATATTTGTAAGCTATTTTATCACTTTTATAAATGATGTTTTTTTCATTTTTTCTATGATTAATTTTTTGTTTTAAGAAAACAGCTTTTTCATACCTTTCTTCAATTAAAGACATTTTCATTTTTAAATTTAACTCTGAATCCATATCATATTCATAATTATTTTCGTTTTCATTTTTATTATTAAATATAGTATTTGAACTCTTAAATAATAAATTATAAATGTCATCTAATAACATATCATTTTTATCATTTTCTTTATCGCTTTGATATTTTAAAATTAAGTCCTTAACACTGATTTCAGCAAATGTTTCTACATAAATATATTCTTTTTTATTTTTTTGTACATTTTTAATCATAGTTAAATTATAATAAAATATTTTATAAATATATATTTTTACCGCTACAAATTGGGGTATATAAAATAAAAAAATATTTTTCTTGACTTTTTTATGTTTATGCTATAATATTAAAGCAATTAAAAATGAGTTGCCCAGGTGGCGGAATGGTAGACGCAAGGGACTTAAAATCCCTCGATCGCAAGATCGTGCTGGTTCAAGTCCAGTCCTGGGCACCAAAAATGTGCGTCCTTAGCTCAGCAGGTAGAGCAAATGGCTTTTAACCATTGGGTCAGAGGTTCGAATCCTCTAGGACGTACCATTTCATGAAAATGACCAAACAAGCTTAAGCTTGTTTTTTTTTTTTTTTTTGTATAACAAAAAATAAAAGAAGGAACTAAAATTGTATAAAAAAATTACCTAAAAAGGTAATTTTGGTCACAAAGTGAAATGGTGCGAACGAATGGACTTGAACCATCGACCTCACGATTATCAGTCGTGTGCTCTAACCAGCTGAGCTACGCTCGCATAAGCAAGACTATTATACCATAAATGCATAAAAGTCAAACTTTATTATTAAAATTAACGTTTTGAGAATTGTCTTGCACGACGAGCTGCACGTAATCCTGGTTTTTTACGTTCTTTAGCACGAGCATCTCTTGTAAGCATTCCTGCAGATTTTAGTGCTGCACGGTAGTCTGCACTAGCTTCTAATAAAGCACGTGCAATACCTAGTCTAATAGCACCTGCTTGCCCACTTAAACCTCCACCTGCTACAATAACAGAAACGTCAAATTGTCCTGTTGTTTCTGTTAATGCAAATGGTTGATTAGCATCTTTTAAATAAATATCTGATGTTAAGTATTCACGAGCATCTCTTTTGTTAATTAAGAATTTTCCTGAACCTTTTGTCAACTTAACACGAGCAACTGAAGATTTTCTTCTTCCTAGCCCTTTGTACTCTATGTTTTTACTCATAATTATTTAACCTCTAATCTTTCTGGTTGTTGTGCTTCATGTTTGTGCTCTGTACCTGCATAAATAAATAAATTACGACGTTGTTTGTTACCTAATTTTGTATGAGGAATCATACCGTGAATAGCTTTTTCAATTAAAGCTGTAGGTCTTTTTACTCTTAATTTAGCTGCTACTATACTTTTTAATCCACCTGGGTATCCTGAGTGAGAGTAGTAAATTTTGTTATCCTCTTTTTTACCTGTTAAAACAATTTTTTCGGCATTAATAATAATAACATTATCTCCCATATCAGCATTTGGTGTAAAAGTAGCTTTATTTTTTCCTCTTAGAACTGAAGCAACAAATGCTGCTAAACGTCCTAAAACTTGCCCTTCAGCATCAACAACGTATCATTTTTTGTCTGCTTTTTGAGAATTCACTATTGTTGTTTGTCTCATATTTTCCTCCACGTTAATTTTTGTAAGTCAAATGTAAATATATAAATTGCTTAGTTATTATACCACAATAATAGAAATTAATTGAAAAATTTAATTTTGCAGAAATTGCTTATAATAAAGGCACTAATTATATAATTTGTAAAAATTTATTATAATTATTTAAAAATAAAAAGTAAAAAGTTATTACTTTTGATATAATTTTATTAATTGCCGTCATAGCTCAGCAGGTAGAGCACATCCATGGTAAGGATGGGGTCGCTGGTTCAAGTCCAGTTGTCGGCACCATTTTTTTATTTTAAAATAAAAAAACGAGATATTCAATCTCGATTTTTTATACTTTATTTATTGATAAAATCACTTAATTCATGTGATAAATCATCAAAAGTTCTGAATCCTAAAAGGTCACCGACCATTTTACCATCTTCATATAATTGAGTGTAAGGAATTGATCTAACACCTGCTTGATTAGCAAATTCTCTATTTTCTTCAATGTTTACTCTTAAAATTTCAACACCTTTTTTTTCTGCTAGTTCTTCTAATGTAGATTTATACATTCTACATGGCCCACATCATAGTGCATGAAAAACTAATAGTTTTTTACCTTCTTTGATAGATTCTAAAGCTTCTTGTGTATTTACTTCACGTAACATAAGTACCTCTTTTCGTTTTTATAATTATACAATAAAAAATAAAAAAAGTTAGTTTTTTTGATAAATTTATGCAAAAAAACTACTTTTATTAAATTTTTAACTATTTTTTATTTAAAGCTAATTGAACAAGTGTTTTAACCATAACTCCTGTTGGTCTACCACCTTGTTCTGCTGTACCAGCTACATCAAGATGAATATATTCAACATCTTCTGTAAATTCTTTCAAGAACATTGCTGCAGATGAACTTCCGCCACCATTTCCTGATAAATCAGTATTTTTAAGATCTGCAACTGGCGAATTTTTAATTTCCTTAGCAAAGGCCTCATCTAAAGGCATTCTTCACACAAGTTCGTGTTGTGTATCTGCGGCTTCTTTTAAATCTTTTCAAGCTTGTTCAGTAGTTGCTCAAACTCCTGTGTATGTGCTTCCTAATGCAACTAAAATAGCACCTGTTAAGGTTGCAACATCAACTATTCTTGTAGCTTTTAAATTTCTTACTGCGTATGTAATTCCATCCGCCATAACTAAACGACCTTCCGCATCAGTGTTATTTATTTCAACTGTCTTACCATTCATACTTGTTCAAACAGAATCAGGTAATGAAGCATCTCCATTAACTCTATTATCTGTAATACACATAACGGCTGCAACATTTGTATTAGGTTTTAATTGAGCAATAGCTTTCATTGCACTTGCAACAAAAACAGATCCAGACATATCGAATTTCATTCCGATCATTGAACGTCCTGGTTTAAGAGAATAACCACCAGAATCAAAAGTTATACCTTTACCCACATAAACTGTTTTATCATTTGAGTTTTTGTCTCCGTTATATTCAATAACAACGACTCTTGGTTCATACATACTTCCACGATTTACTGAAAGTAATAGTCCCATACCTAATTCTTCAATTTGTTTTTTATTTAAAACTGTTAATTTTAAATTGTCATATTGTTTTAAATCATTTAATACTATTTCTGCTAACTTTTCTGAGTTTAATACGTTTGGAGGTGTTATTTGTAAGTTTCTAGCAAAGTTAACTGATTCAGATAATATTAATGCCTTTTCTAACGCATTTTGGTATTCTGATTTATCTTTTGAAGAATATAAACTTAATTTGAATTCTTCTGGTTTTTTTGATGTTTTTGCATTATAAATATCTGCATGAACATAGTTATATGCATTCACAAATGCTGAAACTACGTGAGATAATTCTAATTTTTCACTAACAAATGAATCTAAGTCAATTTGATAATCTCTTGATTGCGAAGCAAAAAAACTTCTTGCAAATCCGTATAAAGATTCATAGTTATAATTTTTTTCTTCACCTAAAAACACAAATGCTTCATTAGATGAAAAATATTCTGTTACTACATTGTTTTTTTCTATTAAATTTTTTGGTAATTCATTACCTTTAAAAATTGCCTTTAAAAGTAATGAACCATTCTTTGTATTATCTACAGTTTTAATTGTCATAATTTCCCTTTCATAAATTGATATATCTATATTTTACATTATTTAAAATTCTATATCATTACATATTTTATTTATTTTAAATAACCAAAATAAATAGACAAAATTTGATAAAATTATCCTATGAATAAAAAAAGAAAAATAATTATCATAGGAGCATTATTAGGAACTGCAGCTGTTGCTGGTATTGGGGTTACTACTGCTCTTTTAAGTAAAAATAAAAATGTAAAAGAAATAAATATTGAGGGAGTTAGTTTTAAAAATGTAAAACAAAATTCATTTGAAATTGAATTTAATGCATTTCATATTAGTGAAAGGGATTTGATTACAATTTTCTTAAATGAGCAAAAAATAGAATTTAAATTTAATGATTTAAAACAAATTAGCAATGATAGATTTAGCTTGTCAATAAGCAACTTAAAAAGTGATACAAAATACACTTTATCTAAGATAGAAATATCTAAAAAAGTATTTACTTTTAATAATAAATTTATTAATACATTAAAAGAAGATAAAAAAGATCCAAATGAAAAAAGCGTAACAATAAATGGTGAAGTTGATATTTTAAAAGTTGATTCTACAAGTTATAAAATATCAATTCCTGTGCAAAATGAAAAAAGCGGAAACTATAGTATTAAATTAAATGACATTTTAGTAAATGGGCAGTTAGAAGAAGGGAAGGTTGTATTTAAAGCTTCTAATCTAGCCGCAAATACAAAATATACATTAAATGAGTTTAAGTTTAATGAAGAAAATATTGAGTTACCTAATAAAGATATTTCATTTGTAGTTGAGGGAACAACAACAGAGCAAAATGAATATAATATTAACGTACAAAGAATTACAAAAAATAGCGCTACTGTAATTGTTACATTGGATAATATAGAAAGTGCAAACAATTTTAAATTAGAAGTGGGTGGAAACCAATATAACCAAACTAGAGTTGAGGATAATTCAATAATTTTTCAATTAGATAATTTGAATAAAAATACAAAATACTCTATAACTAAATTGATTAATGTAAATAATGAGTCTAAATCTTTAACTTTCGAAAATCAATTTTTCAACACTTTGAATGAAGAAAATTTTAGTGTGAGAAGTATTGATATTATTGAAAAATCAGATGAAAATGCGAAAGTAAAAATAAATTTTGATACTCATGTTTTTGCTTCTGAGGAAAATAAAACATTTCAACTTGTTGTCTCTGACCCTAAAGACAAAGTTTTAACATATTCTTCTGATGATTATAATAGCGAAAATGGATCAATAACCTTTGAACTAAATAATTTAGAATTTAGTTCAAACTATGAAATAAAAAATCTTTTTATAAATAATAAAAACATTTCGATTAATAATTCAAATAAAACTGGATCAAATTGATTAAATGACTCACAAGACCTTGTTTTTTCAACAAATTTTTATAGTAAAGAAATAACTTTTGCTTCGTTTTCATCTTCTATAGATACTTCTTCAAGAGGAAAATTAATATTAAATTTTGAAGAAATTACTAATATGTTCGAAATGAAAGAAGATAGTTATCTGTTTAAAATTGAATTTAGAAATAAAGAAAATAATAAGACATTTTATTCTTGAGCAGATCTAGGAAAAGATAAAAATAATAATCTAAAAAATATAAGTTTTGATTTAGTTGATAAAAATAGTTTTGATTATGAATCCGAAGAAAATTTATATGAATTACCAAAAAATTCGAAATTGGAAATTTTATCAGCGAAAATCGATAAAAGTGATAATTTAGATGTTTTAGACCCTAGAATAACAATTCGCTTTATCGGAAGTGAAAGCGAAATTAACACTGACTTAACATTTGATAAATACAAAAATACATCATTAAGTTATGAAAAAAGCAATAAGACACTAAGTGTTTCAACAACAATTGAAAAAGTAGATTCATCTCAACCTAATTCTGTTCAGTTTGAATTACTATCTGACTTTGGTGCTTCATGAACTTTAAATGCTAATAAAAATGAAAACAATTTATGAAGCGCTAATATCGATCAATTAGATTTTAATGGAAAAATATATTTATCAAGAGTGCTTATAGATTCAAAAAATCTAAGAATAGATTCTGATAATAAGGGAACCATTGAAATTACCAACACCACAGCCGATCAACCTATTGAAATATCAAATATTAGCGCAAGTAGAGATCAAGAAAATAATAATTATTCAATTATTTCATTAACTTTAAATAAAGTCATTAAAGAACTAGATGGCTATGTTACTCACCAACCTTTACTAAAAATATTTGAAGAAAATGATCAAAATAATTTAATTAGTGCTGACTTTATTTCAAAAGAAAGTAATACTTATAAATTTAAAGTATTTTTAAACCCTAACCGTTCATATAAAATAAAATTTGCTAATATAAATGATAACTACTTATATAGCGATATATCATTTAATGTTTCTGCTGCAAATAATGAAGAAAAAACAGTAGATCAACTAAATGCAGAATTAAGTAAAATTACTTCACTTAATATGAAGCAAATGTGATGGGCTTATGGAGCTAAGCAAAAATTAATAAATAAATCTGCGTTAATGAATCTAACAAACTTGTCAAGCGCAATTAACATTAATGATAATGTTGATGTTTTAATTGATACAGCTTTTAATAAATACGATGATATATTTGGTAAGTTAAGTATTCGGCTAAAATTAACATCCGGGTCAGATTCTACAGATTTTAAAGAAATTACTATAAATAATTTATTTTCTAAAAATTACTTTAGAACATTTGATCATAATCCTGATTTTTATAATCAAATTATTAAAGTTTCTAAAGAAGGAAGCGTTAAATTAACATCTGATTTTGACTCTTTATTTGGAGAAGAATTTAATGATACTAATGATTTAGCTCATAGTTTTGGAAATCCTGTAAAATGAGTTGAATTAAAAAATACTAATTTATCACAATTCTTGGATATTGATGAAAGATTTAGAAGTTACGATGACTCTAAATTTACAATTTATTTTGTTAAATTTAGTGACATAAAAAATGTTTACGAACCACATCAAACCACTCAATATGCTATGCAAGGATTCATGAATTATAGAATAAACTTTTGATTTGATAATTACGATGCAAATAATAAAAACCTAAAGCCTGAATCAAAATACAAAGACGCTTCACCTGCTATGATTATTGGTGGATTTAACGGAACTGAAACAAATATAAATAAAGATTTATGACGTAGCATTCATAAGAACTTAACCGAAAATTCAATTCGTGAGTGAAATGAATTTAATAGTAAATATGGATTCAATCAAAAATCTAAGTCAAAAACTATTGATGAAATTATTTCTGAAATAAACGATATTCAAGATAAAGAACAAAAATGAAAAAAATTACTTGAGTACTCAAATTTAAAAGCAATTATTGACCCAACAGTCTTTTTTGTTAAAAATTCATTTAACCCACCAATAGCTAAAGACTTTTTTAAGTTTGAAGTAACCTCTCTTGAAAAAGTTACTTTAGGCCAAAATAATTACTTAAAAGTAAATTTTGTTATTAAATCTATTTTAATTTCATCAAAACATAAAAACTATGATAATTACAACATTATCCATAATAAAGAATTATCTGTCCACTTACTTAAGAAATAATACTTAATAAGTTAAAATAAAAAAACGTATCTCACCATTTTTTGGCTGTATACGTTTTTTTGTTCTTTTTTTACTTTTTATTTCTTTTGAAAATAAATGTATAAACAATACCTGAAATAATTAAGATAGAACTTATTGAAGCTCCCATAATTAATCCTAATTTTGAAACTTTTTTATTATCATTATTTTTATTTTTAGGAGTTTCGATTGGTTTTGCATTTTCTTGTTTGATTTTTTCTAATAAGAATTCAAGATCTGAAATACTATTAGCGTCCTTAAGATTCTTCTTAAATAAAGAAACTTTTCTTTCATTCTTTACTTTAAGTAGTTCTTTTTCTATTTCTTGTACTAGTTCATTTTTGATTTCGTTAAGGATTCTTTCATTGAGATCTTCATAATCTTTTTCGTTATCAATACTTGCAATTAAATTGCTTAAAACATTTTTTGCTTCACTATTTTTAACACGTGACACAAGATTATTTAATTTATTTTTAAAGTTCTCAATTTTTCTAGATGCTTCTTGTTTGATGATTTCATTTTGTATTAAATCAATAATATTTGAAACATCTGCTACAGTTGTTGCATTCTCTATTTTTTCAGCAAAGTCTTTTTTATCATCTAATGAATTTAGACTATTTTTTGCTTTTCTTTTTGCTTCATTAAGTTTTGTTTCATCAAACTTAAGACCTTCTTTTGCCTCATTGAATTTAGATGTTAATAAATCGATTTGCTCTGGGGAAACATCATCTAAATTAATTACACTTTTAATTTCATTAACTATAGAAGCGTATACTTCGAATGTTTCCTCAGTAAAAAGTTTGTCCTCATTATCTCTAGTGTTCTCAACTAATGTTTTTAATGAATTTATTTTTTCATCTCTATCACTAATTGCTTTAAAAGTAGTTTCTTGTAATTGATTTAGAATAGTTCTAACTTGAACTTCTGTAACATTCTCTGCTTCAATAATTTTATCTAGTTCTAATATTTTTTCACTCAATGGTTGAGATAAATTATTTCAGTTAAATCCATAATTATCTATAAAAGGATATGATTTAGTTTCTTTAAATGAATTGTATTCATTGATTAAAGCACCTAACTCAGTTTTTTCTAACTGATCGAATAATTTATTGAACTCTTTATTTAAATCCGCATATTGAGTTGGGCTTATTGAATTATCAGAAAGCTTTTGCTTAATTTCATTAACTTTTTGTTGCAATGTTAAATAACTTTGCTCTGTGTAATTATTTTTAATTAGTTTTTCAAATTTAGCAACATTTAATTCTGCAATTTGCTGATTTAATTTTGAATATTCTAAAGCACTTCTTGCGTTTTCAACATTTCTTTTAAGTTCATCTAGTTTGTTTTGTGTTAAATTTTCTGTTTGAGTTAGCTCGTGTTTAATTGCGCCAAGAGCTTTATTATATTCGAAGAATGAACTATCTGTATATGATTTATCTTCATTATTTAAAGCTGATGAAACAATTTCTTCAAGTTCTCTTTTATCTGCTTTAACTTGAGCTTCGTTAATAGCTCTTTGCAATGCTCTTTTAGCGTTATCAACTGTTTCTTGTGTGACGCTTGCAGAATCTAATACACTATCTGCAGTCGCTTTCTCTTTATTAAATTTATCTTTTGATAACTGAATTCAATTTTCAAAACCAGTTGGTACTGTTGAAGAAAGAACTCTTAGTTCTTCTTTATTTACTTGAACATTATTTTTTTCTACATAACCTAAAACTTCGGTAATAATCGGTTTTTTATCTGTTCATGAAAAATTAAATCCAACTATTTTCATGCCTTCTTCTTTAGGTAAATTGAATGAAGTTACTGAGTTAGATAAAACACCTAAAGAAACTTCTTTTTGAGTGGATGTAGTTGTATCATATACGATAGCCTTTATTGTTGTGTTGATTCCTGATTCACCTTCAGAAATTACTCTAAGGTTTTTTCCAACAAATTCTTCTGGATCAACATTTAGTGTTACATTTCCGTTGCTTTTAGCTGGTTTATATGAAGTATCAAAATTGTTATCTAACATATTCTCTGGTCTTGACTTAGCATCGATTTCAACAAAATTCTCCCCATCAAATCTAGGATCTGTTTCTAAGGAAATATATTCTCCTCTATTAACTACAATTTCATTAATAATAAGTGCTCTTGTTGGGTAATTATTTTTAATAAGTAGTTTAATATATCTAGCTTTTTTGTTTGCTATATTGTCATTGCCTCAATATTTGATATTTGGGTAATTTGAATCAACTTGACCATATCCAGAAGCTTGCAATGTTCCATTAAATGTTTCAGATCCTGCATCGTTGATACTAAATACAGTTTCATATTCACCATCTTGAGCATTACTTATTTGAACATCTATATTTCTAGGAAAATCAACTGTATTATCAGAAGTATAAATTCTTAGAGAATGTAAATCCACTTCTGTCCCTAAGTCATAAATAGCATAATTATTTGCCGAAGGGTTACCACCAAATTTTGTTTGAGATCTAAGGTCAGTATCAAAAGCATTACCATTATACCTTGTATCTCCTCATGATGAGTTAGTAGGAATATTAGAAGTTACTAATCTACCAAAAATTGCTTTAGGTTCAGTTATCACAGTTAATTTGTTAAATGGAACAGAAATAGGTTGTTCAGAAGTATTTTGAAGCATTATATATCTAAAGTTTCTTTTTTCTGGTAAATTAGATGGATCAAGATCAATTCATGTATAACCTGAAATAGAAGCTTTTAACTTAATGTTTTCTGTTTCAGTAAATGATGCTTCAACAGATTTTATTTTATATAAATCTTTAAGATCAATACCTAAATAACCGTTTGCAGGAATTTCGTAGTTTGTAGTTTCTGTTTCTTTATCTTTTGTTCAAAGCTTAAATGTATCTTCATCTTTTAGTGTTAAAAGATGAGAATTTTCTTGAATAGTTGTGTGTAAGTATTTAGAACTAGGTGTTTCTCTATCTGTAATATCGACAGATTTTAATTTTCATCATGTAGTTGTATTTCTGTTTGAAATAATGCGAATTCCGGTCATTACACCAGCATTTGATGGGACTTTAAATATTTTTTCGGTTTCTCCACCATCAAATGATAACTCGCCTAAATCTGTAACTTCACCATTAAACAATTTTTGTACTTTAAGGTGCGACATTTTGTCACCTGTATCTTGTAATATCCTAATAGAACTAATTTCTTTAGGTATCCCAAAAAGCACATCTATACCATCACCGTTTTGAATATTTTGACCATTATTTCTTGACATTCAAGCTAATGAATTGTCATCACCATCTAATATGTATCTGAGTCTGTTATTTCTAGCTCTATCATTTATAGCGGCATTTGTAGCTATGTTAATATTATGTCCACGAATAGAATTAGGTAATATAAGACCATTTTGTGGCCCGCCAGCTTTAAACGTACCTAGCCTTCATCATACTTGTACTTTTTGTTTATTGACAATTCTTAATTTATTAGTTACAGCATATCCAGAAATAATTTGTTTAAGAGAGTTATCAATGTTGGCTGAACCAAATTTCTTTCAAGTAGATGAACTCTTATCTCAATATTGAACTTCAGCATTTCTTAAAACATCATTAGAACGGCTACTTCCTTGCTCGATTAAAACTTTAGTTATAACTTTTTCTTCATCATATTTAATTGCTAATGTCGATTCTTGATCAATGAAATCTTTCCCCTGCCCTGTTTTTAATCATCATTCTGATGAATGATTATTGTCCAAAATATTACTCTGTGATTGACCTGCATTAACTAAAGTTGTATCATCATTGCTTATTGTTGCTCCAGAATAGTAAGTTGGAACAATATTTATTTCTCCTTTATTTACAAGAAAATTCTTTAATCTTAATCAACCATTATCATTGTTATTATTTGTTGTAGATGTTGAAATCAATCTAATAGCAACAACATTTTCAATATTTAAAGATGAAACTTCATAAGGCGAAACATCATTTCTAGGCTTGGATATTTCGGATGAACCTTGCACTTGTTGTCAATCGGCAGAACCTTCTAGTTTGTACTCAAATCTTGCATTGTAAAAGTGATCTGTACCACCAGCCATTTGAATAAATATATCTTTTAAATTAATTGGCTTATTAAAGTCTGCTTGAATGTAATCATTTGTTTGAATCTTGTTATTACTTCTTTTATATATAACATCAGAAGTATTCAATGGATCCAATGCATTTTCTGCAGGTGCACCAGTTGAATTGCCTAAGTTTGATGTAATTGTTGTTACTAATTCAACTCCATCTGGATTTAAAGTTTCAGATTGTTTATCAGACATAAATTTAAGGATTTTAGATGCAAATGGTTGAATGTGTTGCACACCTACTTCTGCATATTCTATATGATTTAAGTATAAAAAACCATTTGAAGTTCTAGCTTGAGAAATTAATTCTTTAGCATCTGCTAAATAATCACTAAAATCAGAAACGTTATTTGATTTTAATTCTTTTAACGCATCAATAGCTTTAACTAACCCCTCAAATAATTGATGCGCTGAATTAATTCATGGATTCATTTGGTCGAATAATCTTCTATTTACGGATGTTTCTTTAAGTGTTTTAGCATGGTTATGAAGCTCTAAAAACTCAGTTCTTAAAGTATTTAACTCATCTTCGGTATAACTTAAATCATTTAGTTTATTTAATAAAGTTGTTAATTTTGGAGCTAATTCTACTGATTCTTGAAGAGCAACAACTCTGTTATCCATATGCTGATTAATCATATGTTTTGACAATTCACGTAATGCACGTGATTCATCATTTTCAATTAAAGAATTATTAGCCACATATTTAAATGAATCATTATAAACATTATTAATGTGTTCATCTGTTTTTCAAATGTTTCATGAATATTCTGCACCACCAAAAATAGCTACTTTAGATGGTTCATTTTGTTGCATTGGGTTAAATATTATCCCTTGCACTTTTTCAGGGTCAACATTCTTATGTAAAAACTCTTTATAACCGCCCATTATTAAATGGTTTTTTGAATTATCAGAACATGGTCAATTAATTCATAGCAATGGCCCACGTCCAGTGTTGTTTGTAAAATTATTAGTAAAGGTTTCTGAAACTTCTCCCCATATTTTTCCTCCTGTCATTACTATTTGTACTTCTTCAGGGAAGTTTCTAAAATGCGATTCTCCTTGTCCTGCATACTCGTGAACAACGTATGGTAAAGTTACCTTCATATCTGGATATTCATTATTTTTAAGTTCCTTTAATCAAGCAACCATATCTTGTAATAATTTTAGTTGTAAATCTTGATTTGGTTTTGTGAAATCGTCCGCTAAAATACCAATTTGCCTAACTCCGACTTTGATAACTTGCATAAACTTTGCTTTCAATGCTTGAAGATCAGTATCGTATGTATTTTGTTCTAATCTGTTTGATTTAAATGGGTGTAGTGTGTAAATATAACGAACTTTAGTTTTATTACCTTCAATAGCTAAAGGTTTAATTTTATTTTTGAGTTCTTCATCGGTGTAAAGTTCTCTTCACTTATCGATATGTTTCGGGTCATCTTTTGGTGCATAAAAGTAACCATTTAATTTGTAATAACTACCTCACTTCATGTAACTTAGTCTATCATCTGTTGTTCATGGGTTCCCATAGTATCCTTCAATTACACCTCTTGTTTTAATATCAGCATAATCTTCTATTTTAAACTCTTCTATTTCAGTTCCATTTAATTGATTAAAAATATGTCACAATGAAGTAACCCCATAAAAACTTGCATCACTTTCAGAAGCATATAAGGTAATAACATTACTTTGAGAATTTAAAACATAACTATCAGTTTTGTTAAAAATTCCATCTGAAAAAGTAATAGAATTGCTTGATACATAGTCATCTACAAAAGTATCTTTGTTATTCTTTAAACCAATCAAAATATTAGTTTTGTCTTTTACTATTCTTCTTGATTTTTGATAAGAAATATTTTTCAATTTTAATGTTTCTTCAAATCTTGCCACAGTAGCTTCATCAATGCCGTGTTCCAATACTAAATTTATAGAAGGTGTAATAATAAATCTTTTGTTCAAATATTCAATAGAATGTACTGTTGGATATATTTTATACTCTTTATGATTAACTCTGCTTGTAGTTTCTGCTGAACTAGTTGCTTCATTTGTACTAATAAAAGCAACAAGTCCGCTAGATATAGCTGCACTAGCTATAAATTTTATAACTTTTTTAATATTCATTTTTAAACTCCTATTCATTATATATTATAACATATATGGAAATATTTGCATTTAGATGTAATTAACAAAAAAACCAGCAAAAGCTGATTTTTTAATAATAATTAGTTGTTAGGTCAATCGCTTGTAATGAATTCTCTAGGGAAGTGATATGTAGGATGTGGATTAGGGTTATTCATTGTGAGAACTCTTTGGAATCCAGCGGCAATAAATTTATTTCTAATAATGTTTAAAGCATTTGCTCTATCAGTTATTAAAGCAATTTCATTAATTCATTTGTATTTATCATCAGGGTTCATATCACTATCTGCTATATTTCTAACTCATCAGTTAATTATATCGGTTTGGAATAGACCGTTTAGCTCATTACGAACGAATGCATTATTTCCTGTAATTCTAATCAGTGAGTCAGCAACATTCTTTTTAGATTCAATCGTCGGTGCTCTAAGGAAATCTGATAAGTTTGCTTCCACTTGTTGAGAGTATGCAGAATTTCTATCTGCCCCATTTAAAATATTGTCTCTTACAAGACCAACATAGAATCAATCTAATTGAGCTTGTCTTCTTATTGTGAAGTATGTTCCTTTTAAGAAGTCTCTTTCAGCACGTAATCCACCATCTCTATCTTGTGCATTAGTAACATTTTGTTTTGCAATATCAATAGCATTTTGTGGGATTGTACTGTTAAATCCTCTACCATTATTAGCTTTTTCGAATGGTTCTTCTTGTGACTTACTTTGAATTCTATTTTTTATAGGATTTTCTCAAGATCTATCTACATAAGTTTTATCCCAGTATGTATCCAAGTAACTTTGTAATGCTTCTTTAGCTCTTCTATAATCTTGCTGTGTTCTCGCATTTTCTATAAGATTTTCCACTCTTGTATGATCAGAAATTCTTGAATCACTTTCTTTATAAGCTCTTGATTTTCATAAATCATCATATAATTCAGATTTTAAAATACTTCTTAATTCATTATTTCTACCCTCTGCATCATAAGGAACAAACTTCTGTTTAGTTAAATCATTTAACTCGGCTGTTTTTTGTTTATTTATATAAGTTTCGGCCTTATCTAATTCTGAACTTGTTTTAGCTCTTTCAAGTAAATTAGGTAAGTTCTCTATTGTGTAAATAAACTCTTCTCCTGTACCACCTCCAACGTGTTTTTCTTTAATCCCTCCACGGCTTTCTAAATCTCTTTTTATTAAATTATTAAATTCATTTTTTAGACTATTTTTTCTATTAGCTATTTTTGCTTCTTCTTTAATACTATTAAGTTCTGTTGCACTAGTTGCTGCATTGGCTTCATTAGTTAATCTTCCTTTATCGAAAGTTCCATTTGCTATCTTGTTTATTTCTCTAATAGCTTCGTTTCTTTCGTTTGTAAGATCTCTTGCTTTAGCGGCAATTGCTTCTTCTTTAATTCTGTTAACTTCTTCAAGAGTTGTTGCAGAATTCAACCTTGATGTTAAAGAAGATTTTGAAGAGTTAGAACTTGATAATTTATCTACTTCGGTTCTAGCTTCGTTTTTAGCTACATCTAATATTCTTCTATATTCAGTTTCAGCTTCTCTTTTAATTGATTCATATTCTGATTGAGCTAAAGTTGTTGAGTTTAAACGATTTAGCAATCTATTTTTAACATCATTATTTGCTGGTAAAGAGTTAACTTTTTCTCTAGCTAAATTCATTGCATTTGCTTTTGCTGCTATAGCATCAATTTTTGCTAAATTAGCATTATTAGGAAGTCTTGGGTCAGTATTTTGTACTGCATCAACTTCTGCTTTAAGACTATTTCTTTGAGCATCTGTTAAATGTGACATTCTATCTATTTCTGATTTCTTATCAGATTTCTTTGTTAATAGAACTTGATTTTCTAAATTGCTTATTGAAAAATCATCAGTTCTATCTGGTCTTGTTTGATCTAATCTATCTAGTAATCCATGAGTACGCCCAAAATTACTTTCGATTATGTTTTTGTAAGCTGATAAATCATTATGTCATGTTGAAGGTAAAACTCTATTAACTTCTGCGACTGTAGTTGCAGAGTTTAAAAGTCTTTTAATAGCATCTTTTGCTTGACGACCGTTTTCTGTATTTCTATATGGTAAATTGTCAACAGCTGCACCTTTACCTGTCATAGCACTCTTTAACTCATTGATTTTGGTCTCTTTGTTACTTAATTCTTGTAGACTTGTCAATCTATTAATTTCTGACTTTAAAGTTTCTACTGCTGGTACTGAATTTCCTCCTGGGAAAGCAATACTTTTAGCTAGGTTAATTAAATCAACTTTTTTCTTTTCTAAGACTGCTCTTTCTTTTATGTTATTTAATTTAGAAACTTCATTACTTGTATTTACATTATTAAGTTCATCTTGTAATTGTCTTCTAACTTCATTATCGCTTGGTAAATTATTAACAGCGTCTTGAGCACCGTTGTTGTAATCTCTAACAGCAAGTCCTCCTCTTGCAATTTTTAGATTTCTTGATTCATTAAATAATTCAGTTTTAACAGATTCAAGACCTTGAGCATTTAAAACACCTCTTAATCTTCTTTCAAGATCTAATCTTTTAGCGTTTCCTTGAGGTAATTTTGAAACAGCAAGAACTAAAGCTTCCTTGTATATACTATCCATTTCGTCTAATTTATTTTTCTCAGGAAGTTGGTTTTCTCCAGTATTTGTAATGGCATTAATCCTTTGATTAAAACTAGACTTTTCACTATTTTCTAAATTTTCTAAGTTGTTAACTAAAGCAACAGCTCTATTTTTCTTGGTTAAAAGAATTTGATTATTTAGTTCACTTACTGTAGAAGTCGTATCTGTTGGATGAGTTTTATTTAATCTTGCAACTAAACCACCATTTCTTCCAAAGTGTTCATAAAGAGTATTTTTATATTTCTCAACCTTGTCACTTCAATCATCAGGTAGAATTTCATTCACTCTTGAAGCAGTAGTTGCTCGATCTAATGCGGCTTTAAGAGAATTTTTTGCTTCGGCATTGTTATCTGGGTAAGGCAATGAATCAATTGCTGTTTTCTTAGTTTCAATTAAATTCTTAAGTGCAGTAATTTCAGTTTCTTTTTCTCTCAATGCTTCATCAGTAGTTAGTGCTTGTACTTGAGCCTTTAATGTATTTTTTGAATTTAAAGCCTCAGTTCCTTCAGGGTGCGGATATCCAATTGAATCGATAATTGATTTAATTTGTTCTTTTTTGTTTTGTAAGCTTGCTTCAGCTTTAATGCTGTTAATTGCATCTTCGCTATTAGCTTCATTTATTCTTCTTACAAATTCACTCTTTTGAGTTTGGTTTAAATGTGATAACTCATGTTTCACAAAATCTATTGCTCTTGCTTTTTTAATTAATAATTCAATAGGTGTAAAATCATCTAAACTATCAACTCTATTAAGTGCAGCTCTTATATTATCTAAACTTGTTGTCTCCCTAATTGTTTGTATGTCCTGTCTAATTTCTGCCATTTTTCTCTTAAGACTTTCATTTTCTTGTCTTCTTGCGTTTATAGCTTCTAAATTAGGGGATTGATCAATCATATTCTTTAGAGTGTTTATAGCTGTTGCGGCTGATGTATTATCTGGATAAGCAATAGTATCAACGTGAGCTTTCGCATTTTCTTTTTGAGCTTTTAGAATAACTTCATCTAACTTACGCATCTTTGTATCAAAATCAGCAATTGGTTGTGTTTTTTCACTTGCAGGTATAGTTACCGCTTCTGCTTTTAGATTAGTTTTTTCGGTGGTATTCAATGAATCTAAAGCATCTATTAAAGGATTAAGGGTGAATTGTCTTTTTGTTTCATAAAGATTTCACATTAATTCATTTTCATCTTGTTGATTAGAACCATCTAAAGCATTAATTCTTCTCTTTAATCCGTATTCCTTTGCATCAGAAGGGAATGGATTTAATGTTGTATTTAAAATACCAGTATATTTTTCAAGTTTAGAAGAAAGGTCCGCAGACACTAATTGATCAATATCTGATTTTTCTGTTAAATTATTTAACCTTGATTTTAAGCTATTTGCTCCTACACTATTTGCACCATCAGGATAAGGTAATGCATTAATAGCAGCTACAGTTGTTGAGATGGATGAATGGAGCTCTTTCACTTTAGCTAGTTTTTCTTCAATTTCTGCATTACTATTTAAACTTCTTGCTTCATTAATTAAAGTTGTTTTAGCAGCAGCTCTTTGATTAGGGTAAGGCAATGCATTAATAGCAGCTTCTAAATCTTCTCTTTTTGCACTTGTTAAAATATTTTGCATTTCAGAAGATGATTTATTATTAAGATCATTAATTAAACTAGTTTTTCTATCTTGTGATAAGTTTTCTAATGCATTAATTTTATTTGCAACATCAGTTTTTTCAGCTTCTAATATTTCATCTATTTTTCTAGATAAACTATCTAATTTTTCTATAGTTTCAGAAGAGTTTAGTTCATCATTCAATCCACTTTGTTTATTCGGCGAAACTTTATTAATTTTATTGACTAAATCTAAAACCTTATCATTTATATCATTTAATCTATTATTTCATTCAGGTAAATTTGTTCCGGTTTCAATAGATGAAATTATAGATTTAACCGCTGCAGATTCAGTACCTGCAGGATAAGGCAATAACTTAGCACGTTCTTTTAATCTATTAACCTCACCAGCTTGGAATTCTTGTTCTGATTGTGTTTTTGCACTTTCAATGTTGCTTAATAACAATCTAAATTCTTCTTCTGTATCCGCTCTATCCAATTCATCTTTAAGGACTTGTTTTCTGCGATTTGCTTCATCGACTGAAATATTATTATTATTATGAATTTCATCTATTTTTTGCAATGCATTAGCAATTTTGTCAGGAAGAGCATCAATATCTGAAGTTAGTTGATTCAATTTAGTTTCATCATCTGCATTTTCAATTCTTCTAAACAAGTCTGAAATTGCGGTAACAATATTATTGTTTGTTGAATTTTTACCTGGATAACCTAATTCTTTAGCTTTTTTTCTTAATTCTTCTTTTTTAATATCAAGTTTTACAGATTCAACACCAGCTACATCAGTTTTTGTTGCTAATATTTTAAATAATTCATTTTTAGCTTCTTGATCATTTAAAGAATTAATTGAGTTTTTAAGTTCATTCAATTTTGTCTTTAAATTTCTTAATTCTTCTTCTTTTCTATTTAAATCTGTAGATGGTGTATTATCAATACTGTTTGAAATTGAATTAATAGATCTTTCGATTAAGGAAACTACTTCTGGAGTCCTTGAAGAACCTTCATCAACATAATCACTGACGATTATTATTGTTTTTAAAAGATCTTTATTAGCTTCAATTTTTGCATTCTCAACAATAGAATCTACATTTAAATAATTATCTGCTGCGTTAATTAAATCTTTGAATTTATTCTTGTTTGTTTCGGTTAAGTTAGGGATTTGATCAATTTCTAATTTTCTTTTTTCTTTATATTTTTCTTTAGCGGCATTAATTTTTTGCATTAAATTCGCAAATTCTTCTACTTCATTTGATTTTCTTAACTCTTCTATTAAATTAACTGGGTCTGAGCCTTCTGTTTCCCTGAATGCTGTTTTATATTCTTCTGGAATCTTATTTAATTCCTCCTTAGCAGAAGCTATAGATCCTCTTATTCTATCTAAATCATTTAAAACTTGATCCATCTTCTCGTTTGTACCGTCAGCATAAATAGACTTAATATCATTAATAGCTTGCGCATCATTTGCGCCGGTTACTTCATTACCATCAGAATTAGGGTAAGCTAATGCTTCAACTAATCTATCAAGATTTTCTTTTTTATTAGCAGTATTCTGTTTTGCGATAGCTGAATCAAGCATATTGTTTAATTCAGTAAATTCTTCTGGAGTATCTGCTTCATTAAATTTTGTTTTGATTTCTTCTGTTTGATTAGCTTCAGATAAACTATCATATTTTTCTTTTGCTTTAATTAATTCAGAAGCAATCTCACCAATTTTAGTTTCAAATTCACCAGCTTTTTCTAATGTTGTTGGAGCTTCTTCAGTATCAGTTGCATTAATTCTTGTAATAACATCTTGAACCCCTTGAGCAGCTGAACCATTTAAATATGGTAATCTTTTAGCTCTTTCTTCAAGATCTTTTTTCTTATCAAGTAATTTAGCAGCATCTACAATAGCTTTAATTTCGTCATATGTATCAACATCTGCGACGTCTATTGCATCTTTCTTAGCTTGTTTTTCATCCTCTGTTAAGTGAGATAATTTATCAATCTCTGCTTTTGCATTTGTTTTGTCAGCAGCTTTTGCTTCACTTATTGCTGTATTTAGTAATGTAAATTCTTCATCAGTATTTATATTAGCATCTTTAATTAAATTAGATTCGTTTAATTTAGCATTAACTTCAGCTTGTTTTTCAGGAGAAAGTTTAGTGATTTCTGTCTTAGCTTCGTTAATTTTATTTGTTAGTGTTTCAAATGTATCTGTTATCTCTTTAACTTTTGCTAACTTCTTAAGTTCAGTATCTAAAGAAGGGTCATTTTTGATCTCATCAATTTTATTGTGGATTTCTATAATAGCAGGTACATCTACTCCACCAGGATAAGGCAATAATGATGCTTTAGCTTTCGCAATAGCATATTGATCACCTTCTTCAATTGCTTTTTGTAAAGCCGCTTTAGCTTTAATTTCTTCTAATTGTTTTTTCTTCTCATCTAATTCTGATTGTTCATTTGTTGCGTTTTGAATAGCATTTACTTCTAAAGTTAAAGTGTTATTTTCGTCATGGTTCTTAATGTTAGCAATTTCTCTTAAAACCTCTGCTTTTTTAGAAATAACTTCTAATGCAAGGATATTCCCAGCTGATTCAATAGCTTTATTAAGTTTAGTTTTTTCAGGGTTACTTTCTTCAAGAGCCGCTAAATCATCTGAACCTTTTACCGCTTCTTTTTTAGCGTTAAAGATAGAATCAGCATCAGATTTTATTTTTTTCAATTCATCTTCTGTCACATTTTTAGCATTTGCTTTTTCTAATAGTCCTTCGTATTCTTGTGAACCTTTTGTTTTTTCAACTGAAGCTAGAGCTTCTTTTTTAAATTCATTTAACGCTTTATTCGCCTGGTTTTTAATATATTCTAGCTCGTTATCTGATTTATTTTTATCTTCAAGTTCTTTTAATAATTTTTCTTTTAAAGGATTATTACCAGAAAGTTTAGCTACTGCATCTTCTGCTTTCTTTCTGTTGCTTGTTCCGTTTTCTTCTTCAGCCTTTGCTTTGATTGCATTGTATTCATCTTCTGTTGTAGCATTTGCTAACTCAGATTTTAATTCTTGTTTTTTAACAGGATCTTTAATTTTTTCAATTTCAGCTTCTGCTGCTTTTTTAGCTTCTTCTAAATGAGCTTCTGCTTCTTTTAAGATTTCCAACACTTCTCTTGGTTCTGAAGCACTTTTTAAATCAACTTTTAATTTATCTTTTTGAGGTCCGTCAGAAAGTTTATTGATTGTGTCTTTAGTTTTATCTTCTAAAACATCAAGTAAAATAGCATTATTTACTTCTTTTGAAGTAGCATCAAAGTTAGCTGATGTTGCTTCATCAACTTTTGTTTTTAATTCTTCTTTTTTGTTTTCAGGTAATGTAGAAGCATCAATTTTATCTTTAAGAGATTTTTTGTTAGCAGCTAGTTCTGCTTGAGCTTTGATTTCATTTCTTGCTGCTTCTTTAATTTCATTAATTTTTTCTTCAGTTGTAGCATTTGTTAATTGATCTTTTAAATCTTGTTTTTTAGCTGGGTCAGTGATTTGGTCAACTAATGATTCTGCTTCTTTTTTGTTTAATTCTAGAATTTTCTCAGGAGTTTGATCTTTATTCAATTCTGCATCAACTTCTGATTTTGTTGTATCAAAGTTAGCTGATGTTGCTTCATCAACTTTTGCTTTTAGTTCATTCTTTTTATCAGCATCTAATGTAGAAGCATCAATTTTATCTTTAAGAGCTTTTTTGTTAGCAGCTAGTTCTGCTTGAGCTTTGATTTCATTTCTTGCTGCTTCCTTAATTTCATTGATTTTTTCTTCAGTTGTAGCATTTGCTAATTGATCTTTTAATTCTTGTTTTTTAGCTGGGTCAGTGATTTGGTCAACTAATGATTCTGCTTCTTTTTTATCTAAATCTTTTGATTGAGCTTCTTTTCCTGCTCTTTCGTATGCAGCATAATTTAATGCATCATTTTTAATCGCTTCAATCTCTGCTTGTGTTTTTGCTTTTGCTAATTCTTCGTTTAAAGCATTTTTCTTATTAGTGTCTTCAATTGAGTCAATAACTTTTTTCGCTTCTTTTCTAGAATCATCAAGAATTTTTTCAGCTGCGTCAATAACCCCTAAAATATCTTCGATTGAGTTGCTTGAATCAAGTTTATTTTTTAAGTTATTCTTTATTTCCCCATCTTTTAATAACTCTACGACTTCTTTGGCTTTATTTCTAATGTTTGATTCAGCAATAGCGTTATTAACATCATTTTCAGCCTTTATTGCAGATTCTAAATCATTAACTTTATTAACTTGTTCTTTTAATCTTTCTTTTCCTGCAGCACTTAAATTGCTTGATTCATCAATCTTAGCGATAAGCGCTTCTTTTTTAGCATCAACAAAAGCTTGATTTTTAATAGTATCTTCTACTTCTTTTTTAAGTTCTGCAACTTCTTCAGGAGTTGAGGTACTGCTTAACTTATTAGTTAATTCTTCTTTTTTAGAAGAATCAGTAACATTAGAAATTAAATCTTCTACTTCTTTTTTGTCTAATGCTAAAAGCTCATCAGCATTATCTGTTGATGATTTGATTTTATCATTAACTTCTTTATTAACTGAATCAAAATTAGTAGATGTAGCTGCATCCACTTTTTCTTTTAGTTTATTCTTTTCTGTATCAGATAATTTTGAAGCATCGATTTTGTTTTTTAATGCGTCTTTTTGCGCTTTTAATAAGTCTTTTTCACCTTGACTTAACAATTCTTTTTCAGCTTCAGCTTTGATCTTATCAACAGATAAAATATCATCAGCTTTTTCAAGTTCTTTTAAAAGTTTATCTTTTAAAACTTGATCTTGAATTTTGTCTATAAGTTTTTTAGCTTCAGCCTTTTCAGTATTGATGTCTCTACCTTTTTGAAGTGCTAAGGCTAGCTTTGCATCATCATGAACTTTCTTACGTTCAACGTAATCTTTAGCTTCATCTAATCTCTTTAAAAACTTTTCTCTAATTGGTGAAGAATTGAGTTGATTAATAACGCTTTTAATTTCGTTTGTTTCTTCATTAATTTTATTTTCTAAATTATTTAATAAATCAGAAATTGCTTGTCCATTTGATTTTGAATATGAACCATATTTTGGATCATTAATCTTGTTTTCAAAATCTTTTCTATCTTTTTCCGAAATAACTAAATTAATTTTATTTTTAATTTTATTTTTAAGTTCTTCGTAATTTTTAGCATTAACCTTGTGCTTTTGTCTTAATAGCACTCAAGTAGCTGTAGCTGTCGAGGCTAATAACGCAACACCTGATAAAGCTAAAAATATAGCTTTTTGTGTTTTGGTTTTCATAACACACCTTTCTTAATTTTTTATAATTTTATATATTTTAATTATAACGTGCTATAGTATAGCACTTTTTTTAATTTTTAATATACCCTATTTTTCTTGCTGAAAATATCTTAAAATGCTATAATAATTTAATTTTATTGTCTGTGAAAATTCTCGTAAAACACTTTAAATATATAATATTATGAAAATATTTCTATTTTTAAAAAAGTTTTAAATTAAAAGGTGATAATGTCTATATTTAAAAATAAAAAAATTGTTTTTTATGAAAAATCTATTTTTATACTTTTTTTATGAAAAAATAAACCAAGCTTTTTAAAAATCATAAGGACTAAATAATTGATTTTAAAAAAGTTGGTGATCTTATAAAAAATAATTGAAAAATTAGTTTTTTTAATATATAATATAAAACATATACACTTATAAAAATATAAAGGAGCAAATATGGCAAGAGAAGGATATACATTAGCATGTCAAAATTGCAAAATGGAAAACTATATTTCTAAGAAAAATAAAAAGAATCATCCTGAAAAAGTTGAATTAACTAAATACTGTTCAAGATGTAATGCTCACACAAATCATAAAGAAAAAAAATAAACATATATAAAACACTCGAACTTCAAGTTTGAGTGTTTTTTATCTCCCCAAAAACTTTTTTAATGAATAAAAAAACAAAGCATTGTAATACTTTGTTTTTTTATTTTAAAAATTATTCATCTAATTCAAGATCAACTGTATTGTTATCACCTGGTTCTGTTATAGGATTTAAGCTTTCTGGGTTAACGTCTTTGGGATCTACTACATCACCAAGATAGCCATAAATAATTGTTGGTTTTGTTTCTTTTTTAGGTTCAACAACTGGTTCTGTTGGTTCGATAATAGGAACATCTAAGTTACTTGTATTAAGATGAGGATTTAAAACAGTTTCAGAATCCTTTTCTAGATTTTTTAATAAAGGTAGGTTCTCCGCTTCTTTTTCAGCTTTGTCTCTATCTTCTTTATCTTTTAAAGGATCCAATTCAATATCCACACCTTCAGGTTCTTTTATTTTTGGATTTATATTATTTACGTCAAGATTTTTTAAATCATCTTCTGTTAGTCTACGAGCCCCTATCTCTTCGTCGGTTCCTGTAGCGTTCGGGATAGAATCGTAAGTAGGTTCTGGTTCTTTTTCTAAGACTGGTTCTTCAAATTCTTCAACTTTAAAATGTGGGTTAAGATTGATTGATAAATCATCTTTGGGTAAAGTGTTAACAGGAGGGAGTTTCTTGCTTTCTTCCTCTGCTTCTTTAATTAATTCTAATTCTGTTTTCGCAGGATCTAAGTCAATATCTAAGGTTTTTAATTTATCAAATTGTGGATTGATATTATTTACGTCAAGATTTTTTAAATCATCTTCTGTTAGTTTACGAGCCCCTATCTCTTCGTCGGTTCATCTTGCGTTTTGGATGGGTTCAGTTGGTTCTTCTTCTTTTTTAGTAGCGTCTTCGAAAATAGGCTCTTCAAATTTATTTTTATCTAAATGCGGGTTAAGATCTACACTTGCATCATCTTTGGTTAACGATTCAATTGAAGGCAATTTTTTAGCTTCTTCTTTTTCTTTTTTAAATGGGCTTTCAGTTTCTTTATCAGCAGGCGCAGGATTTAATGGTTTAGCAGGATCTTTTGCATGATCATTTGGTTGTTCTTCTTTTTTAGTTTCAGGGTTTTTAATTTCATTTGGATTTGTGCACGAAATAGTAATCGGTATCAAAATACTGCTTGATGTTAATGTTAGTAAATAAAACGGCTTTTTTATTTTTTTCATAATAATTTTCTTTCTTAATATAAAACTTAAGTAAATCAAAGTTAATTTACAATTAAATTTTATTACAAAAGGAAATTAAAAAAAAAAAAAAAACTGTAATTTCTCAGAAAATGATAATTTTCCATGATTATAAAAAAAGATGCTATAAAGCATCTTAAATTATTTTTGGACATCTATGATAAATTCTACTAGGGTTGATATCAACTCTCCTTGTGGTTCGCCAAATCTATCAGCCGTACCAGCAACATCACAATGAATAAAATCTATATCTTTTGTAAATTCTTTTAAAAACATTGCTGCTTGTGAAGAATCTTGTTTAACTTTGCTTGATCAGCTTGCTAAATCAGCAACTTTTGAAGAAGAATTTCCTTTATGAAAATCTTTATGTAGTGGCATTCTTCAAACTTTTTCTTGAGCTTTTTTTGCTGCTTTTTCAAAAATCTCTCACTTATCTTCGTTTGTTGATCAAATTCCAGAATATACATTAGAAAGAGATGTAATAATGCTTCCGGTTAAAGTTGCTACATCAAGAATTGTTGTTGGTTTTAATTTATCTGCAGAATAGTAAATTCCATCAGCTAAAACCAAACGTCCTTCAGCGTCAGTATCAACAACTTCTACTCATTTTCCACTCATTGATTGATAAACATTTTCCGGCAATGAAGCATCTGCATTAATTCTATTATCTGTTATACACATAACTGCTGACGCATTAACTTTAGCACCTAGCAATGCCAATGTTTTAACAGCGTAAGCAGCTATAACAGATCCAGACATATCATATTTCATTCCATCCATATGGTAACCTTTGGTGTTAACACCACCAGTATCGAAAGTAATACCTTTACCAACTATAGAAGTATGTTCTTTGCTTCCTTTGTTACCGTTATAAGAAATTACCACAACCCTTGGTTCATGTGTACTTCCTTTATTAACTGATAATAAAAGACCCATATTTAAATCTTGAATTTCTTTCTTTGTTAAAACTTCTATTTTTAAATTGTTAATTCCTGAAAAATCATTAACAATTTCAGATGCTAACATTTCAGAATTTAAAAAGTTTTCTGGCATTATTTGTAAGTTTCTTGCTTTTGTTACTGATTCAGAAATTATTTGAACTTTCTTAATGATTTCTTTAACTTCTTTTGATTCATCTTTAACTAAAATAGATAAAGTTTTTTCTTTTGCTTTTGCACTTTTTTCGTTTGTTTTTTTGAATAATTTAGCTTGTGCAAATTCCGTATTAAAAATAAACATCCTTAATAATTCTTTATAATCAAAGAAATTACTAAAAGATTCTAAATCAATTACGTAATCTCTTTCTATAGAACCCGCAAATGATTTAAATCAATTTGAAAATTCAAATCAAGTTTGGTGATCTTTATCAAAATAAACATATGATTCATTTAATTCTAACTCATCAGTTACTTTAAAATTCTTTTTTCCGACATAGATTGGAAATGCCGAACCTTCAAATGCAGGTTTTAATAATTGCTCTTTCTTTGTATAATCTTTAATAATTTTTAACATGTTTCCTCCTTTAAGTTCTCTAAATATTTTTCAATAACTATCTTAGCACTTTCGCGATATGCTTTTTGCAGACCACCAAAACCTAACATAATTCCACCAAAATATCTAACAACAACTATAATGACATTACTAATATTTTTTATTCTAATTAATTCATAAATAGGTCTTCCGGCCGAATTGCTTGGTTCTCCATCATCACTAAATCCGGCATTTTCAACTCCATCTTTAATTATTTGATAAGCATAACATACATGTCTTGCTTTTTTGTGTTCTTTTTTTAATGTACTTATAATACTCTTTATTTGCGTTTTATCATCTACTTTATATATGAAAGAAAGAAAAGTAGATTTTTTAACTATTAATTCAGCTTGAATATTAGTCAAATGTAATCCCTTTCATATTTTTTACTCACTGAATAAAATGTTTTTCTGCTTTATCAATATCAATTTTACCTTGTTCTTTAAAAAACTTAAATTTTGCAGCATATTCTCAAAGCAATCCATATATTTCAACTTTATCATTTGAGGGTTTTAAACCAAGTTCTATTAACTTATTTGGGTAATATTTAGATAATAAGGATCAAATTTCGGTAGCTACGAATTCTGTAGGGAAATTTTCTACCTTTATTGCACCAATGGCTAATAATTTAATAGCAGGTTCCTGATCTACAAATTTTGGAAGCAAGATACCCGGGGTATCTAGAAATAAATATTCACCGTTTATAACTCATTTTTTCTCACGAGTAACTCCTGGAAAATTAGCAACTTTTAAAGAAGATTTTTCAGAAACCAAATTAATTAACGTGCTTTTGCCGCAATTAGGGACACCAACAACAAATGATTTAATTTTAGTTTGAATCATCCCTTTAGCTTGGTTTCTTTTTATTCTTTCTTGGCTCATTTCTTTCAATTTCTTTAGAATTATTTGTTTTGAGCTAGCTTTTCTTAGATCTAATCATAGAAGGTGCTCACCTTTAAACTTTGATGAAATAATATTTTTTTTATCATTGTCCATTAAATCACTTTTGGTTATTATAAATAATCTAGGTTTTTGTGGAACGATTTTATCAAAGTCTTCATTATATGAACTAATAGGCGCTCTAGCGTCTAAAACTACGATGAAAATATCTGCTAAATTGGCTGTGTCTTTAATTTCACGAAAACCTTTAGCCATATGACCGGGGTATCATTGAACTAGGTTGTTATATTTTTCTTGATTATTTTCTATGTTCATCATTTACCTCCATTTGCTTTAAATTAGTTTTCAATCTTTGGATTTCGAATTTTAATAATTCAATTTCCTTAATATTTTCTTCGTTACTTTTTTCTAATCCGGAAACTTGTTTTTTAAAAGCACTATTTTTTTTATCTAAAACTTTAATTCAAGAAACTAAATAACTAATAAAATTATCAATTTCTTTTATATTGTAACCTTCTAATGCTATAGTAAATTCTTGATTTTCAATTCAAGAAATTAACTGATCGACTGTTGCAAGGTCCTTTTCCATTATTACTCCTTATTATAAACTTTATTTAAAACTATTCCAGCAGCTATAGCAACATTAAGACTTTCAAATTCAATTGGAATATAAATATTAGTGTCAGATAAGTTCTTTACCTTATCGCTAATTCCATTTCCTTCATTACCTAAAACAATTACTATTTTTTTATCTTCAAAAATAACATCATTTAACTTTTTAGCATTGGTATCCAAAAGTGTTTCATAAACTTTAAATCCTTTTTCTTTCAAAATTTTTAAATTTTCTGTTATGTCTTTGGTTTCTATAATATTAATGTTGAATAGCGCTCCTTGCGAAGATCTTACTACTTTATCATTAAAAGGGTCAATATTTTCGACAATCACTGTATCAAAATTAAATGACTTAGCTAATCTAATTATTGTTCCTACATTTCCTGGATCTTGAAGATTATTTAAAGCTATTACATGGTTAATATCTTGATTTATTAGTTTAGGTTTCTTACATAAAGCAATAACCTTTTGCGGTGTAGATGTTTCAGAAAGTCATTTAATAATATCATAAGAAACTTTTGTAGAATTTAAAAAAACACTAGAATCTGCAGATTCAAATATTTCTTCTACTAAATTGTTTTTTAGCGCTTCTTCTACTAAATGAAATCCGGAAACCAAAAATTTGTTTTCTTGATTTCTATATTTTTTTTCTTGTAATTTTTTTAAATATTTAACTTTTGAATTTTGTTTACTTGTTAGAACCATTAGATAATAAAAATTCTTTCCCTTTTTCTACTTCATATAATGAAAGTTCTTCTCAATTTAACTGCCTCATAACCTCAAAACTTACAATACATACAGAATTAGCTAAATTAATTGACCGCATTTGAGAAACCATAGGTATCCTCAAACAATTATCAATGTTTTTCTGTAGTATTTCTTTATCAATTCCTGTTGATTCACGACCAAACATTAATCAAACTTCTTTATTGTCTTTAATTTCTTTTGTATAATCTTGGTCAGAATAAGTTTTTAAACCATAGCGTGTTATGTAAAAAATATTTTTATCACTATATTTCTTATAAAACTCCTCATACGAATCATGCACTTCGTGTCTAATATCAGATAGCATTCTTCCCGCACCTGCTCTCTTTAAGTATTTCGGGTGTAAATCAAAACTAATTGGTTTAATTATGTGTAATTTGGCCCCAAGTGCAAAGCAAGTTCTTATAATATTACCTGTATTAGGTGAAATTTCTGGTTGAAATAAAACTATATTAAGCATAAAAACCTCCATTTATTAATTTAAATTATATATTTTTAAAAATTTATGTTTAAAAGATTTTCACAAAAACTAATAAAAGTTTGTTTTCTTATTATTTTTAATACAAAAAAGCATTTTTTGCTAAAATAGGATTGTTAAAAATATATATAAAGGAGGCTTATGATAAGAATATTAAGGTTTTTAATACCACTTTCTTTATCTACAACACTTTTTATTGCTTCATGTCAATTTCAAAAAAGTGATCAAAATCATAATAAAATAGAAGCTAACAAAAACAATAAAAGTAGTAGTGAAAACTCTAAACAAGAGGCAAGAAATATTGATTTAGATTACACAAAATATGGAATCGATAAATTTAATGGTGTAGTTAAAGAAAGGGTTTTATTATTCCCGGCGCAAACTAGAGAGAATAATTTGGATTCAAACGGAGTATTTAAAATAAAACTACATTTATCTCCTGTAAAAGGGGTAACAGGTGAATGAATTGCATTTGCTACAGAGGTTCAAAATGCTAAAAACAATAAATTAACTAACCCAATTATTATTAAAAAATCAACTACTCTTGCTAATCCGGATAACGAATACCCTCTTACTTGATCTTTTGAAAAAGATAAGCTTGAGAATGGTAAATCATACACATTTATCTTTTGAAAGAAAGATGGATCTGAAAAAATTATTTTTAGCAAGGAACACATAAATGAAAATTTAGATATATTCCCTGCTAAGCTACCATAATAAAAAAATAACAGCTTTTGCCGTTATTTTTTTTATTATTTAATAATTTTTGTTACTGAACCAGCACCAACTGTACGTCCACCTTCACGAATAGAGAATTTTGTTCCCTCTTCTACAGCGATAGGAGCGATTAATTTAACTTTTAAGTTAACGTTTTCTCCTGGAATAACCATTTCACGTCCAGCTTCGAATTCAACTCCACCTGTTACGTCTGTTGTACGGAAGTAGAATTGTGGTTTATAGTTCTTGAAGAATGGAGTGTGACGTCCACCTTCTTCTTTTTTAAGAACATAAATAGCAGCTTCGAATTCTGTGTGAGGAATAATTGAACCTGGTTTAGCTAAAACTTGTCCACGTTCAACATCTTCACGGTTAACTCCACGAAGTAATAATCCAGCGTTATCTCCTGCTTGTGCTTCTTTAAGGTTTTTACGGAACATTTCAATTCCTGTAACAACTGTTTTTTTAGTAGCTTTTAATCCAACGATTTCAACTTCATCGTTTAATTTTAATGTTCCACGTTCAACACGTCCTGTAGCAACAGTTCCACGTCCTGTAATTGTGAAAACGTCTTCAACAGCCATTAAGAATGGTTTGTCAAATTCTTTAACTGGTGTTTCAATGTATGAATCAACAGCATCCATTAATTCCATAATTTTAGCTTCATATTTTTCATTTCCAGCTAAAGCTTCTGAAGCTGATCCACGGATAATTGGAGCGTTATCTCCGTCAAATCCGTATTCTGAAAGAAGACCACGAATTTCTAATTCAACTAATTCGATCATTTCTTCTTCACCTTCTAACATATCAACTTTGTTTAAGAAAACAACGATACGAGGAACACCAACTTGTTTAGATAAAAGAATGTGTTCACGTGTTTGAGGCATAGGTCCATCTGTTGCAGCAACAACTAAGATAGCACCATCCATTTGAGCAGCCCCTGTAATCATGTTTTTAACGTAGTCAGCGTGACCAGGACAGTCAACGTGAGCATAGTGACGTTTTTCTGTTTGGTATTCAATGTGTGATGTATTAATTGTAATACCACGTGCTCTTTCTTCTGGAGCGTTATCAATAGAAGCATAATCACGAGCTTCTGATAATCCTTTTTTAGCTAAAACTGTAGCAATAGCAGCAGTTAATGTAGTTTTACCATGGTCAACGTGTCCAATTGTACCAACGTTAACGTGTTCTTTACTACGGTCAAAATCTAATTTTGCCATATTTTCCTTTCATATAAAATTTTATTTTATTTTGTTTGTCTTAGCGCTAAAACCAACCTATAGTCTAGTCTTTCATCTAGATCCTGTCCATTTAAAGTCGAGTTATGTTTAGCAAATTAATTTTACCAAAAATTGACTTTTTTAAAAGCGCTATATTTTAATTAAAAAACTTTGAAATATTTTAGCATAAAAATCTAATAATTATATATTTTGGAAGTTTTTTAATATTTAAAACTCTTAGCGACTAATCTTCTTAAAATTATTTTTAATCCTACTAAATAAATAAAAAAGAAGGGAAAATTATATTTTTTAAAATTAAAAATAAGACTTTAAAATATTCAATTTTTTAATAAAATATTAGTACATATTTAAATAACAAAAATATTTATGTATGTCAAATGAAATTTAAATCAAAAATTCAAGGAGAAATTAATGAATAAGTCAAAATTTGATGACAAAAAATTACTAGATAAATTGCACGCTTGATGAAGAGCTGCCAACTATTTATCAGTAGGACAAATGTACTTAAGAAGTAATCCACTTTTATTAAGTGAATTAAAAGCTGAAGACGTTAAAATGTATCCAATCGGACACTGAGGAACAATTCCAGGACAAAACTTAATTTACGCTCACTTAAACCGTGTTATTAATAAGTATGATCTTGAAATGTTTTACATTGAAGGTCCAGGTCACGGTGGACAAGTTATGATTTCTAACTCATATTTAGATGGAAGTTATACAGAATTATTCCCAGAAATCACTAAAGATGTTGATGGTCTTACAAAAATGTTTAAGAGATTCTCATTCCCAGGTGGTACAGCATCTCACGCTGCTCCAGAAACTCCTGGATCAATTCATGAAGGTGGAGAATTAGGGTATGCTCTTTCACATGCTACAGGTGCTATTTTAGATAATCCAAAAATTATTGCCGCAACTGTTATAGGGGACGGGGAAGCTGAAACAGGTCCTTTAGCTGCTGGTTGATTTGCAACATCATTTATTAACCCAGTTAACGATGGAGCTGTTTTACCAATCGTTCACGTAAATGGTGGTAAAATTTCTAACCCAACAATTTTCGCAAGAAAAACAAATAAAGAAATTTCTGATATGTTATCAGGATTTGGTTGAGAAGCTATTTTCGTTGAAGCCGATGTTAATGATCAAGTTGGTATTCACGAAATTATGGCAAAACAATTTGACTTAGCCGTTGAAAAAATATTAAAAATTCAATCTGAAGCAAGAAAAAAACCTGCTGAACAAGCTACAAGACCTATTTGACCAGCTCTTATCGTTAGAACACCAAAAGGTTGAACACAACCACACACAATTAATGGACTTACATACGAAGGAAGCTTTAGAGCTCACCAAGTTCCACTTCCAGTTACATCAGAAAATCCAAAAATGTTAGCAGAATTAAAAGAATGATTAATGTCATATCGTCCACACGAATTATTTAACAAAGATGGATCATTCAAATCTGAATTTGCTGAAGTTGCTCCAAAAGGATTTAAGAGAATGGGAATGCACCCTATCACAAATGGTGGTGTTAATCCAAAACCTTTAAACTTAGGAAAATGAGAAGACTTTGCTCTTAAATTTACTAAACCAGGTGAAATTAAGGGACAAGATATGGTTACAGCTGGAACATGATTTGCAGATGTTATTAAGAGAAACCCAGATAACTTCCGTGCATTCGGACCAGATGAAACTAAATCAAACAGATTATTTGATATCTTCAAAGTTACAAATAGACAATGAATGGAAAAAATTGATCCAGAACTTGACGAATTCTTAAGTCCAGTTGGAAGATTAATTGATTCACAATTATCAGAACACCAAGCAGAAGGATTCTTAGAAGGATATGTATTAACAGGACGTCACGGATTCTTTGCATCGTACGAATCATTCTTAAGAGTTGTTGACTCAATGTTAACACAACACATGAAATGAGTTGTTAAAGCTCGTAAAATCAATTGAAGAAAAGATTATCCATCTCTTAATATTATTGCTACTTCTACAGCATTCCAACAAGATCACAATGGTTACACACACCAAGATCCAGGTATTTTAGGACACTTGGCTGACAAGCGTCCAGAATTAATCCGTGAATACTTACCTGCTGACTCAAATACATTATTAGCTGTTTTAGATAAAGCCTTTAGAGAAAGAGATGTTATTAACTTGATTGTTGCTTCAAAACAACCAAGAGAACAATTCTACTCAGTTGAAGAAGCAAAAGAATTAGTTGAAAAAGGATATAAAGTTATTGATTGAGCATCAACAGTTAAAAAAGGTGAAGAACCAGATTTAGTAGTTGTTGCTTCAGGTACAGAACCTAACTTAGAAGCCTTAGCTACAGTTTCAATTTTAAACAAACATTTCCCTGAAATGAAAATTAGATTCGTTAATGTTGTTGATTTATTAAGATTAAGACACCAAAGCATCGATCCTCGTGGTCTTTCAGATGAAGAATTCAATAGTGTATTCACAACAAATAAACCAGTTGTATTTGCATTCCACGGATTTGAAGGTCTTATTAGAGATATCTTCTTCTCACGTCAAAACCACAACTTATTTGTTCATGGTTATAGAGAACACGGAGATATTACAACATCATTCGACATTCGTTTAATGTCAGAAATGGATAGATTCCACATTTCACAAACAGCTGCTGCAGCAGTTTATGGTGAAAAAGCAAAAGACTTCTTAGCGTTAATGGATTCAAAAATTGAATACCACAATAAATACATTAAAGAAGTGGGAATTGATATTGATGAAGTAAGATTCTGAAAATGAGAAGGACTTAAAAAATAATAATTAAAAACAAAACTATAAAAATCATAGTTTTGTTTTTTATATGATAAAATTTGAGTACAAAAAATAAGGAGAATGATGAGAGAAAATTTAAAACTGTTAAGAACTTTTTCTATTACAAATTTAACCCTTTCAATTGTTGCGGCTATTTTATTAATTATTTCATTAACGATGCTTTCGGTAGGGGTTGCAACAGAAAATAGGGCAGCGATAGTTTCTGGTAGCATCGCTACAACTGTTATTATTGCTTTTTCTGTGCTCGCTTCAATTGCGGCAATTGTTTTAGTTATTTTAGGAACTATAAAGGCTTATAATCTAAGCAAAATGTCACAAAAATATTCTGTTATTTTTATTTTATGATTAATTTTAGCTATATCGCAAGTTTTTAACATAATGTTCGTGTGAATACCTATAGTAGGTTTTGTTATTGGTTCAATGTTGTCAATATATATTATATTTGTTTATATTTATACAATTATAAAAACTTCTGGGTCGCTTAAAGAATATATTGATTTTAAAGAAGTTGAACAAAATTAAAACCATGTTAAAGCGTGGTTTTAATTTTGTTCCAAAAAATATATAAATTCATAAAATCATTTATAATTAAATAATCAATATATAGGAGTATACATGAAATTTATTACAAAAAACTTCAAAATCGAAGGCTCAGAATGAGTAAAAATCCAGAATGAAGCTTTAAAATTTTTAGAAAGCCAAAAACAAAAAATAAATCAACAAATTATTTTAGATTTTGCAACTGATGGTTGTTTAGAAGCAACAATTACTAATGAATTTAGAGAAAATTCACAAAAAATTAAAGATTTTCAATTTTTCTTTAGACCAATTATCTTAAACAAAGAATCTAACATTAATCAACTCAGTTTTGAACTTAAATCATTTTATTTTGATAAAGAAGATTTAAAGGATTTATCGTCAAATAATTATAAAGACTTGGATTTTTCTTTAAATCCTGGTTACGAAATGCAAATTTCTGAATTTACAAAATCTTATATTAGTAATTTTAAATTCAGAGAAGATAAAGGTAAAGAAGCAGTAGTTTCTGATACAGATGTTGTAAGAATAGAAGTAAAAGACTTAAAAAAAGGTTTAAATCAGAAATTTGAACTAGTCGCTTCAAAAGACCTTGATGAAATAAATCTTGAAAAATTCATTATAGGGAAACAAGTAGGACAAAAATTTATTTATAAGCCAAACAACGATTTCGAATTAGAAGTATTGGTATTAGGTGCTTTTAAAGTCGTTTCTGAACCAATTACAGATCTTAATGCCCATAAAATTGGAATAGAAGAATTAAAAACTCTGAGTGATGTTAAAAAATATATTTATGACTCATTGATGGAACAAATCGTTGGTGAAGCATTATTTGAGTACGGATGAAGAATAGTTGAAAGCATTAAAGAAGAAAATAATGAAATTGAGCTACCAGAAGAACTAATTCAAAGTGATATTAATGCATTTAATTTCGCACCTTCATTCGAGGGAAATAAAGAAGAAATTGTTCATTCTTCAATTGTTAATTACTTTTGATTTAATTGAGTAGCTAGAAAATTTGATATTTCTATAACAAATAACGAATTAAACTACGAAGTAAAGAGAGTTAAAACATTTTTAAATATGGAAAACAATAAGCAAGTGGATATTAAAAAAGTTGCGGATGCAATTTTGATGAAAAAGCTTGCTGTTAAAGTTCTTAAAGAAAGCAAAAATTCTTTTATTGATGAATTCGATAAGTACATTATTTTTGAGGAAAAAAATAAAGCATAAAAAAAGAGACTTTTGTCTCTTTTTTCTTTAAAGTGTCTTAATCAACTTTTGAAAATCTTGCGTACTTATTAATTTTTTCTCTTTTTTCTTTCGGAATCATTAGACACATTGTAAATTCACCCTTAATACTTTCTAAACCAGAAAAGTAAGATATTAATTTGCTAGGCGAATCAAAGAATCAAGTCTCATGTATTTTAGTTAATTCTTTTGCTAATGAAATTTTAATAGTATCTTCGAAAATTTCGTAAATATCACCTAAAGTAGATAATAATTTGTGAGGAGCAACAAAATAAATATACGGATGATTTTTTAATACTATAGTTTCTTTTAACTCTTTTTTTCTCTGTTCTGTTTTGTCTTTAACAAAACCCATAAAAGTAAAATTATTACTAAATCCTGAGCCCACAAATGTAGTTATAGATGCACTTACTCCTGGTATAATCTCGACAGCAATATTGTGTTCTCTTGCGGAATTAATAATTTCAAATCCAGGATCAGACACAGAAGGCATTCCAGCATCTGACACTACCGCAACTGATGTTCCATTCAAAACCATAGATATAATACCTTGAGCTGAGTTTTTTTCTGTAAAAGAATTGTATGTTATCAACTTTTTGTTTTTTATTGAAAATTTGTCCAATAACTTTTGCGTTACTCTTGTATCTTCACAAGCAATTACATCAACACTTTTCAGGGTTTCTAATGCCCTAATAGTGATGTCATTTAAATTACCAATAGGAGTACCTACAACAAAAACCTTATTCATAAATTTCTCCCATCTTTAATAACATATCTTGTTTTTGAATTTTAAAATTCCCAAACAGCTCAATATTTTGTAAAAAATCATTAATATAATTTATTCACTTTGTTAGGTAAATTTGTTCCTTAAGGATAAAATTTGAAATTTTGTTTAGTTCCTTAAAATAATTATTATGAATATAAAAATTATTAGTTTCATTAATACCAATAATTGAATATTTAATAAGATTTAGTATAAAAATATTTCTTTCTTGCTTGTCTTTCTCTAAATCTTCATTCAAAGAAACATATAATGAATAAAAGAAATTTTGTTTTTTATAAGCATTTTGCATTATTTTGACATATTTATCAAAAATTTCGTTATAAGACTTATTGCTAAATTCCTTAGCTCTTGAAATATTGTTATTCGAAAATAATACACAAACTTCAACAAACGCATCAAAATGAGAATCGAACTCCTTATATACCTCAGATAAATCTTCTTCATCTAAAGTAACTATTTGTGCACGAGATAAGATAGTGGGCAGTAATTTTTTAATGTTATTTGAGAAAATAAAGATACTAATATTTTCTCCAGGTTCTTCTATTTCTTTTAATATAGAATTTAAACCTTCAAGTGAGGTAGATTCTAAATTTTCTATAATACCAACTTTATATTGATAAGGATTCATCAGAGACGATAAGTTTAATCTTTCAAAAAAATGATTAAGATCCTCTTTTTTTATTTTATTACTATTGCCATCGAGATAGAAAATATTAGGAAAAATGTTATCTAATTCGTAATTCATGTATTCATCTATTTTGAGATCTGAGGAATTTATTGCCTTAATCAATTTTAAGATTTCTTTTTTTGTATTTGCAACTTTTTGTGTATTGATTATATATAAATGTGAAAGCTTGTTCGATTGAACAAGCTTTTCTATTTGCTTATAGATGCGCATTATTAAATTGTTTGTATAAATTTCTTAAATTTTTCATTCTTATATAATTTATCAACAATTTCGTTGCAAACTTCTTCTGGGGTCATCATTGCATCCACTATTAAAAAACGGTTTGGATCCTCATTAATAAGATGTTTATATCCACCATACACTTTTTGATGAAATTCAGTTTTTTCATTTTCAAGACGATCTTCAAATAATCTAGATTTATCTCTTCTTTTTTTAGAATCTTCTGGGGTAGCGTCTAAGAAAATTGTTATATCAGGAATAGCGTTATCGATAATTAATGTTGTTAAAGATTTAGCAAATTCATAACCTAAACCTCTTGCAAAACCTTGATATGCATAAAAACTATCTATATACCTATCACATAATACTAATTTGTTCTCTTTAATTGCAGGTCATATAATTTTTTCTAAATGTATTCTTCTACTTGTTGAATAAAGCATTGCTTCGGCAACGGGAGAAAGATCGCTTTGAGTATCGAGAATTATTTCCCTTATTCTTTCAGCTTCTTTTAAATCCTTCCCTCCAGGTTCTCTTGTCTCTATTATTTCTAGTCTAGGATTCAGTGATCTTAGTTTTTTTGACAATTCTTTCATAACTGTAGTTTTTCCACTACCATCTAGTCCTTCAAATGTTATAAACATAATTTTTCCCCTTATTTTGTTCTATTTTCTAAAGATAATTTTAAAGTGATTTCATCAATGTAATCAACTGATGAACCAACCGGTAATCCGACAGCAAGTTCAGAGATATTTTTATTGTTATTTTTTATGTATTTTTTTAAAACAAATTTAGTAATTTCTCCATCTATATTTGGGGAAATACCAAATATAACTTCATCAAATCCCTTAGTATAATCTGATAATCTATTTATAAGATCTTTTTCTTTTTCTATAAGATAATCTGAATTTAGTTTTTTCCTAAAAACAAAATATTTGCCTTTGTAAAATCCTGCTTTTTCAATTTTTTGCATTATTTGTAATGACTCAACAATTAATAATGTATTTTGCCTATCATTGTCTCCGCATATATCGCATGGTTCATTATCAAAAAGTGGTTTTGTACACATTTCACAAAAACTAATACCATGTTTAATAGCTTTAAAAGCATTAGCTAATAAATTTACTTCAGATTCTTCGGAATCAAAAACTCAATAAACTATTTTTTCGGCTGTTTTTTTTGTTATTCCGGGTAGTTTGGTTAATTTTACTATAAAATCATTAATTTTTTCTGAATTAAACATTATTAAAACGGAAATCCACCAGGCATTGCAGGAGCCATTTTATCTTGTTCTTCTTGAATTTTTTCAAACAAATCATTTAATGCTACCACAAGTAAATCTTGTAATAATTCTTTATCATCCGGGTCAATTAAAGCGTCATCTAGCTCTATATTTTGAATTTCTCTATTTCCTAAAGCAGAAATTTTAATTCCTTGCTTTTCAACTATAAATTCTTTTGATTCTAGTTCTGCTTGTTTTGATTCTAGTTCTTTTTGCATTGTTTTTAATCTTTTAATTAATTCTGGATTCATAATTTAGTTCCTCTTTTCTTCTTTAAATATACTATTAAATAATTCTGTTGCATTTGCTTTTTTAGGATCAATCAGAGCCGGGGCTTCTGGTCTATATAATTCAAAAGGTATTTTAATTTTTCCTTCACTAGTTCTAAATGAAGAAAACTGATTTGCTATATCTTCCTTTTCGTTTATTGAAATGAAAAATAAAGTCTTATAACCATCTGAAAAAAGATAATCAACATAACTTTGGATATCATAATCTTTTGATTTTGATCTAAGTTCTTGTAATGCTTCTTCATCAGATACAACAAAGATAATGGCATCCTTTGTTGCTCCAATTAATTTTGCTTTTTTCAATAATTCTTTTTCTGCCACAAATTCTGTGTTTGTTTTTTCAGAAAGAATTTCGTTATTTTTCTTAATGGTTCCGTACTGTTTTGAAAAATCCTCATTTTTAAATTTAGCATATAATAGTGCATTTAAAACTTTTTTTAGGTATTCTTCATGATTTTCGTTTTGAATTTCTTTGTCAAAAAAAGTTATTTCACGTGTATTGATCAATTCGCTTTTAGCAAATTCAGAAGTGTTTGGTGAAGGTTCATCAAGATCTCTTGATAAATCGTTATAATCTCCATTTTGTTCATTTAGTTTTATAAAAAACTCATTTGTTTGTCTAATCATTTCATCAGCTTTTTTTAGTAAGTCTTCTTCTTTAAAAATTTCTTCTTCATCAGCTGAAAATTTTTTGTTTATAAAGGTATCATTTTGAATTTCTAAGAAAAAATCATTATTTTGAGAATTTTCTACTTTATTTTCTTTTGTTATATGTTGAGTTTCTGAATTATTTTGAAATTTGCTGATTGAAGAATCTTTTTTGGTCTCCTCTATTTTTGGAGAAATTTCAGGAATATGTGGTTTTTCAAGGTTTTGCATAAAGGTATGATTGCTTTTTTGTATTTCTATTTTTTCTAAAAGAGCTATAAAAGCAATTTGAATTAACTCGTATGGACTTTCATGTCTGCTGATTTTTGAAAAAATTTCATATAGCTCATCATAAATAATTATCGCATTAGATTGTGAAAGCTTTATTTTTAGAAGTTGCTCATGTGTAATTCAATTTAAGAAAGAAATATCTTTTGTTTTACTGTACAACAATCATTCTTTAACTAAATTCATCAAAGCTTTAATCAATTTATTTGCATCGGCTCCACTATCATTGAAATCATTAGTTGTGCTAATGATTTCTTTTACATTACCTTCCAAAATTTTGTTCAATAATTTAATGTAATTATCAACGGAAGAAACTCCAAAATTTCTTTCTATAGATTCTTGGTCGATAAAATTATCATTAAAAGAACTTGCTTGATCGGCGATTGATAGTGCATCTCTCATACCACCAGTAGATAATAAAGCAATTGTTTTCAATGCTCTTTCTTCATATTTTATTTTTTCTATATCTAAAATTTCTTTTAAATGACTAATAATTTCGTTGTCTGAAATTCTTTTAAAATTATATCTTTGAACTCTAGAAAGTATTGTCAATGGTATTTTTTGCGGATCAGTAGTAGCTAAAATAAATATTGTGTGAAATGGCGGTTCTTCTAAGGTTTTCAAAAGTGCATTAAATGCACTTTTACTTAGCATATGCACCTCATCAATAATATAAATTTTAAACTTACCATTAATAGGGGCTTGTTCCACTTTTTCTTTTAGTAATCTTATTTCATCAACACCGTTATTTGAAGCTGCATCCATCTCGATTATGTCTAAATTATTATCAAGATTTTCTAAACAAAAATTACATGCCTTTGTGGGTTCAGAACTATGTACACAATTAAGTACCGAAGCAAAGATTTTTGAAATCGATGTTTTACCAGTCCCTTTAGGACCAGTAAAAAGATAAGCGTGGCCTATTTTTCTATTTGTAAGTATATTTTTAAGAGTTTTTATGACGTGTTCTTGACCAACTACTTGTTCAAAAGTTTTGGGTCTATACTTACGATATAGTGTTTTATAATCACTCATGTCTCCCCTTTCTAATAATATTATTTAATTATATAAAATTGCAGTGTAATAAATACCTATTTTTTAAGTTTTTTAATGTATGAATATTCTAAAAGTCATTTGCAAGGATGTAATAAAAAAACTGTAAAATAATTTTATCAAATTTTAAATTTACAAAAAGGTATAGGAAAATAGAAAACTTTAAAAGTTTTCTCGCCGCTTTTGCTTACTTTTTCAAAAAGTAAGGCTCCCTTGTCTGAAATCAAGGGCGGGGGGTTAAAATAATCTAAGGTTGATTAATAATTTTTCTATAGTTATTTATTCATTCCATCATAAAATCAATTTCTTCTTGAGTATAATTGTCAAGACTTTTACCTTTAGGAATAAAATACCTTATTAATCTATGCATATTTTCAATGGAGCCTTTTTGCCATGAACTATATGGAAGACATTTGAACAATCTGTCTTTAGGAATGATTTTGTGTAATAAAACATTTTCCTTACCATTATCGACAGTTAAGGATTTAATATTTAAACCAAACTTTTTAATCATATTATTTAAAGCTTGATGAATATATTTTGAACCTCTTTTGGTTATTGTAGCATATGACTTTCTAGTTTGTCTTTCTAACAAAGTTACTAAACACTTTTTATCATCAATTTTGCCCATTACAGTATCAAGTTCGTAATGGCCCATTTCTGATCTATCGTTAATATAATTTGGTCTCTTAGTTATTTCGGTAGCGTTATTCAATGTTACTAATTTAGTCTTCTTGGTTGTTTTCCTAATATATTTACCTTCTGATTTTCTAATTATATGTTCATAATCTATATAAAATGGTAAGGATTGCATCTTTTTATACACTGAACTAACAGAAGGGCTAAAGCCAATGTGAGATTTCTTAAAAGAATTTACCAAAAACTTTACAGAAGTTTTTGGCATCTTTTCTTTAATATTTCTTTTGATTTTGTATTTATTATATTTATGTCTAATATCATTTCAATACTCTTTAAATGGTTCTCATTTTTCTTGTAACTTAGTATTTCTGAAAAACAATCTTGAGTATCTATAATCCAATAAATGATCGTATATTTTAGAAAAATGAATAACTTTAACCTTAGTGACTCTTTTAAAACAATTGTTACATTGAAATCTTTGATATTTTAATAAATCTTTAGAATGTTTACTAGTCATAAGATCAATTTTGTTTTTTATTGTTCTCACATCTCTTTTTATTTTTCTAGAGGCTTTTTGAATTGATATACCTTGGCTAATTTCAAATAAAGCATTATAAATTGAATCAATATCCATTTGTTTTTTCTGTAAATTTCTAGTTAGTTCTAATTTTCCTTGAAACTTTCAAATAGTATCAATATTTTCTGCAATTTCATAATGAGTATATTTATTTTCTTTCTTTGATTGATCAAAAATACAAATTCATTTTCCTAAATTTTTCATTATAATATTAATGTATCCTTTCTTGTTTTTGCACATTTATTTTATTACAGGATACATAAAAACAAAGTCATATGCATGTTCAACTTGCATATGACTTTTCTAATTAATAGTTTTTTAATGTAAAAATATAGTATTTTTTTAAATTTTTTTAAATATAAAAAAATAAAAAACCGCTTTTGCGGCAATTATTGTGTGAATTAAGCAGCTGCAGCTCTTTCTTGTCTTCTTACTTCTCTTGCGTGTTCTCTTGAAAGTTTTTTAGCTCTTTTTTCAGCACGTAATTTATTTTTTAATCTAACTACTTTACGCATGTTGTTTCCTTTTGTGAGTTTTTTATAATAAGTGACTATATTTTACATTAAATTTTAAAAACTAAAAGTAAAAATAAAATGCTACTTATAATTACCACTTTTTGAAAAAGATAATAGTAAAAAATCAAAAATCTTGCTAGCAAGTTTCACACTTTATTTTCTATCTTTATTATTAATGTTCTACAATTATAGAAAACACAAAATGGAGAAAAGTATGAAAAATAAAAGAATTTTTAAGAATATGTTAATAGGTCTATCAAGTGTATCATTTGTAACCCCGTTAGTAGTTACAAGTTGCTCAGTTGATAAAGTACAAAAATCAAGTAATGTTGAAGAGTTAAGGAAAGAGTACAAACAAAATAATATTGAATACAATCAAAAAATTAATGAATTTTCAAAAAAATTAAAAGACTTAAAAGAAAAACTTTCTAAAGCAGCAGAAAGCGAAAAAGCAAAAGTAGAAGATGAAATTTTTGATTTGTTTTTTGAATCAAACAGAACTCTTAAACCACTTGTTAAAAAATACAACTACTTATTCACAAAATTAAGAGAAGCAGAAAGAAAAGAAAACACAAAATTAAAAACAGTTAAAATTTATCATTCAAATGACGAACATGGTCGCTTAGAATTTGATGATTATAAATACAATAGATATGCTGGGATGGTCGAAACTTCGAGATACCTTGATGATAAGAAGAGAGATTTATTATTATCAGCTGGTGATTTAATTCAAGGATTACCTTTATCAGACTCTGATAAAGGTGAAACAATCACTAAGATTGCTAAGTATATGGGTTATGATTCTGTCGCTATCGGTAACCATGAATTTGATTATGGTCTTAAGCACATGCTTGATTTAAATAAAATGTCTTCAAAAGAGCAATTTGGAAAGAATACACCATTTATATCAGCAAATATTTATTACAAAGACTTAGCTAATGAAGCTAACAAACCTGAAGGCTATGACCAAAACAATGTTGGAAAAAGAGTTTTTAAACCATATATTGTAAAAGAATTAGAAAGTGGTCTAAAAGTTGCTGTTTTTGCTCTAACAACACCAGATACTGTTTATACTTCACACCCAAGAAACTCAGCTTTAGTTGAATTTAGAGACCCTGTTGAATCAGCAAAACAAGTAATTGCAGAAATCAAAAAAGATCACCCTGAAATTAGTTTTATAATTGCAACAACACACTTAGGTACAGGAAGAAATGAAGCGAGATGAACTTCAGAATATCTTGCTCAAAATGTTGAAGGAGATTTAGATTTAATATTAGATGGCCACAGCCATACTTATGTTGAAATTAATAAAAAACATGCTGAAGACAAAAATATTTATATAACTCAAACAGAAGCTTACACCAAATATTTAGGAGATATTGATGTAACTTTCAATACTGAAACTGGAAAAATAGAAGAAGTTCACCAAGTTTTAAGAAATGTTGATCAAATTGAAGTTTATAATACTAATTTAAGCGAAAAATTAGTTAACAGACTAAAAAAAGCTTTCGACAAAGAGAATAAAGTTGTTGCTTTTACGTCTCCAGGAGTATTTGAACATACAACAACAAAAGAAGTTGACAAAACTCCATACTGAATTGGTAGAATTCTGCCTACATCATTAGGTACATTTGCTGCTGATTCTATTGCTTGAGGATTTATAAAAGAATCACCATGAAAATCTCATGAAGGATGAGATGAAGCTACACTTGACAATTCGATTGGACTAGTTAATGGTGGTGGATTACGTGCTAATTTTGCTAATGGGGAAATTACAAAAGGGGACGCACTTTCTGTTAGTCCATTTGGAAACAGAATTTCAACAGTAAGAGTAAAAGGAACGGTATTAACAGAAGTTCTTAAACATGGACTTTCAAAAGGAAGATCAGGAGCTTTTTCTCAATTGTCTACTAATGTTGCATATCAAGTTAATGTTACAAAGAAAATGAATGATAAAACACAAAAAGAAGAATATGTTTGAGTACCTGACGAAACTTCATTCAAAATTAATGATAAAGCAATCGAAGCAGAAAAATACTACTACATTACAACTAACGACTTTATTCTAGCAGGTGGTGATGGATATTCAATGATAAACACAAACAAAGTGAAAACAATAGAATTAGCTTATGAAGGTGATAAGTATATTAATACATTAATTGAATTTGCTAAATTAACAACAGCAACTGACGCAGCATTGGATGCAAATAAATTTCAAAAACCAATGGGTGATTATCTAAAGGAAAGTACACGTTCAAAACAAGTTGTTAATATTCCAAGCGAAGCTTACACAAATACACTAAAAGAACCTAACAATAAACCTTAATAATCAAAAGAAAAATCACTAAGTAATTAGTGATTTTTCATCTCATTTTCTTCATAATATAAATTAACAAAATCTTGATATATATCTAAGTTATTATATTCTACGCTCTTTACGTCAGAAAAATGAACTCCTCAAATAATTAAATAAATCTCTCCTAATGAAATTTTTTTCTTTACGTTTTTTAATAAATTAAAATTGATTGCTAAACTTTTTTTAATTTTTAATTTTAGATTACCAGTTATCAGGTTTTCGTTTTTAGCGTATTCTTTATCAAAATAAAAACTTTCATTATCAAATGACCATTTCGAGATTTTTTCCAATGCATCTTTGATGCGTTTTTTAGTAATAAATAGTATTTTCAAATGAAATGCAGATATAAAGAAAGGAATAATTGGCCATACTAGCATTATATAATCTGTCTCATCATTTAATTCACTTTTGAAAACTAAAAAATTAATTAATAAATATGTAATAAGCATTAAAGTTAGAAATAAATAAAATAACATTATAATGAAATGATTTCTTCTAACTTTTTTTAATATAGATTCAAAAGATTCCTTAAATAGAATATTAACTTTAATATATTCATCTTTTATGTAATGAATTTTTTCAAAAACAAATTTATATATTAATTGTTTTTTCATAAAAAGAATGAATAGAACACTCATTATAAGAAAAGTGCCAAAAAATAATGACATAAAAATTATGTATGAGTTCATTTTAACTATTTTCTCCTTTCAATAAATTCAGTTAGGTTTATCTTGTGGTTATATCTAATAGAAGCTTCTTTATCTTTTTCAAGAATAATTTCAGTTAAGTCGATGTTATTTATGCTTGCAATTGCTATTGTATAATGAATTACATCAGCTAGCTCAGAAGCTAATGAAACGCCGTCTTTAGGTTTTTTTCAGTTTTGATCTATCGCCACTGCTTCAGCTACTTCACCAACTTCTTCTATTAACTTTGTTAAAAGTCTTGGGTTATTACCAAAATCTTTATATCTATCATAAAGATAATCTTGTAAATCTTTTATTGTTAGTTCTTTTTTCATTATTCTAATCCGTTTTTATTTTTAAAAATTAATTTTATTGGACAACCTTCAAAGTTAAAGGTTTGTCTTAACTGATTTTCCAGAAATCTTTCATATGAAAAGTGTACAAATTTTTTGTTATTAACAAAAAAAGTAAATGTTGGGATTTTTGCTAATTCTTTTCTTGCGTAATAAATATTAAGTCTTCCTCCATTAAAAGGTTGCGCCGGTTGAATTAACTGTGTTTCTAATATTAAAGATGAAAGTAATGATGGTTTAATATCTCTTTCTAAGTTTTCTCTTACTTCATTTAATTTATCAACCAATTTATTGAGTCTTTGATTAAATTTTGCTGAAATGAAGACAAAAGGAACTCATGGAACAAAGTGAAATTTATTTCTTAATCTTTTCTCAAATTCAGCCATTGTATTTGTTTCTTTTTCGACAAGATCTCATTTATTAATAACTATAATCAATGGCTTATTATTATCAAGCGCATATCCAATAATTCTAGAATCAAAATGAGAAATTTCTGGTTGAGTTGCATCTATCACCACAAGAGATAAATCGGCTTCTGCTAGTGAATTCATTGCTCTCATTAACGCATAATGATCAACACTCTCGATTAATTTTGATTTTCTTGTAATACCTGCTGTATCTACTATATTATATTTTTTACCCGAAATTTCTACTATAGATTTAACGCTATCTCTTGTTGTTCCTGCAATTTCAGAAACTATTGACCTATTTTCTTTTGCAAGATTATTTAATAAAGAGCTTTTTCCTGCATTTGGTTTACCAATAATGGCCAAATTAAACAAATCTTCTTCTTCTGTCTTTGTAAAATCTAAATACTTCATACATGCATCTAAAACTTCTCCAACACCCTCACCATGTAGCGCTGAAATAGGAAAAATTTCATCAACACCAAGAGCATATCAACCATAATCAAATGTTTGATTTGACTCAAGTTTATTTGCGGCTGCAATAATTGGTTTATTGCTCTTTCTTAAAATATTCATTATAAATAGTTCATCATTAGAAATTTCATTGGTCCCATCAAAAATGAAAACTATAACATCAGCTTCTTCAATTGCTATTTTTGCTTGAATCTGAATTTGTTCTTGAAATGGTCTATTTTCAATTTCTATACCACCAGTATCGATCAAACGAATTTCTTCACCTGATCAATTAATTGTTTCATATAACCTATCTCTAGTAACACCTGGTTGATCATAAACGATAGAAACTTTTTTACCTATAATTCTATTAAAAAGCGTACTTTTACCAACATTTGGTTTACCTATAATTGCTACTGTATTTTTCATTATTTACCTATTTTCTCATTAACAAGAGAGATGATTTTAGCAATAACTTCTTCAATAGTTAATTCAGTACAATCAATAAATACTGAATCTTCTGTCTTATGAAGTGGATCTACTTCTCTGTTCATATCTTGTTCATCTCTTTTTTTAACATCATATAAAACTTCATTAAAACCAGTATTGTAACCTAATTCTTGGTTTTGAATCATTCTTCTTCTGGCTCTTTCTTCAGCTTCTGCTCATAAAAATATTTTTACTTCTGCATGAGGCATAATTTTAAAAGTTGTATCTCTACCGTCAATAATATAACCCTTACCTTTTTTGGTCATATATTGAATATGATCTACAACAAACTCTCTAACTTCAGGAATCTTAGCTATATTAGGAGTAACTTGAGATATATAATCGGCTCTAATTTGATGCGAAATATCCACACCACGTAGCTCAATTTTATCATCAGCTAAAAGTTTAATCATTCCAACTTCAAGAGTTTTAATTACATTCTCAACGTCTCTAGTATCAACGCCTTTGTCAACAGCATTCTTAGCAATAGCTCTATATACACTACCACTATTTATAAAGGTGTACCCTAATCTTTTGGCTATTTCTTTTGAAACTGTTGACTTTCCTACACCACTTGGTCCATCAATTGCTATATTTACTTTCATAATGACTCCTTTTAATTATTCTTATTATCAATTTCAATTATTCATTCTTTATCATCACTTGTAAAATTATACTCATCAATAAAGTTTATTCTATTATTGGATATACTTCTTTTGATTCCTAAAAATTCTTTGTGTATTTCATACAATTTTAAATTTTCTGATATTTTTATTGATTGATCTAAATTTATTTTCTTTTTTATAACAAATTCTTCTTTTTTCGCTTTTTTATTGGCCTTAGTAATTTTTCTTAATCATTCTTTATCTTTTGCTAAATCTTTTGAATTATTAATACTTAAAAATTTAATTCTTTCATATTCATCCAACCCTTGAAAGTCTAAATTTACTAATTTATTTTGCTTTTTCATTATTTTATATTTTACATAGTATTTTTATATCTAAAAATAAATAATAAAAAAGTCAACAAAAATTGACTTTTAAAAAGTTAGCCCTTTTAAATGACTCATGATATCTTGAAGTTCTAACTTATGTTTAGAACTTTTATTCAAAATTTTGATTGACGAAATTAAGAATATCATAACCAAATTTTTAGTATTCTTTTCCCCAGTAAATTCTGGTGTTGAAATAGGCCTTTGCAAAACAAAGGAAATTGTTTTTTTAATAATACTTTTATAAAAAAGTTTTTTACTAATGTTTAAAAATATTAAACTTGAAGAAATATATTGGCCGAAAACAACATTTCTTTCTGTCTGATTTCTTTTTTTAGAAGATTTTAAGATGTAATAACTTCTCTCTGCTTCTTCAACTTTAAAAGCAGTATTTAAAGAAAATTCTTCAAGTTCTTCTGGTTTAAGTTCGAGATTTACTCTAGAATTAAATAAATAAAAACTTATTAGTGCAACAGGTATCAATGAGCTGATTACGAAAATAATAGAAAGCATTCCTTCAATGCTTAATCAAATATTATAAACTCTATTATCTTCATCTATCCTTAGGCCATTCTTATCTTTAATCAATGTTCCGATAACTATGTTCTGGTTCAATATTAAGATAGCAAAAATAATCGATACTAGCAATGCGAAATAAGCATAAATTGTATATTTAACAATACTTTTTTTATTTGTTTTAAATATTTCTTGATTTAAAACTCATACTCTATACTTAAATAATAGTAAGTATGAAAATCAAACCGATAATATTGCAAAAAAGCTTAACGCAAAAAATAATGTTTTATTCACTTTTAAGTTCTCCTTATAATTCTAAAAATAATTATAACAAATAAAAATTTAATCTTGTTTTTTTCTACCCTATTTGTGAATTAAATTAATAAATTCTTGATAAATATTTAATTTCTTTTCTTCTATATTATCAACTTCTGGTAAATGAATTCCTCAAATCATCATATAATAAATTGATCAATCTTTATATTTAAATCTTTTGTTATAAACTTTACAAGAAAATACAAAAGGTACTAATTGAATAAATTGAAAAAATAAATATGTGTTTGGCGGAGTTTCATTCGGTGTATACTCTTTATCAAAGCAATATGAATCATCTACAAATGTTCATTTTTCTAACCTTTTTTCAGCGTTTTTTATCATTTTTTTAGGAGTATAAACATAAAAAAAAAAAACTAAAGAAGGAAACGGAATTATACAAAGTAAAAAAACGTGTAAATTAAAATAAGTTCAATTAATATAACTTCAATAACCTAAACCAATAGCACTAAAAATTTGCAGGAATAAAACAATAAGATATATTTTGTTTATGTAATTTAAATTTTTTCTCATTAATCTAAATCCGTCTTTAAAAATTTTATTAACTACTATTTCATCTCTTTTTTTACTTAAAACCTTTATTCTTCTTAAAACATTTTTAAATAAAATGCCTGGTATATAAACGCTTTTTAATAATGCATAAATAGTGAACATCGAAATTAAAATGACTAAAAATGGCAAAAACAAGTGAAAAAGGTCCATTGAAAAAAGTATTTTTATTTCCATAATTTCTCCGACAAGTTAATACATTCTAAATAAAGCATTTCGTAATCATCAATGCTTGTTTCTGATTCTTCAAAATGAGAACCTCAAATAAAAAAATAATATAACGAAAGAGCTTTATCTTTTTCTAATTTACTTAACTTTAGAACTATATTGTAATTTAAGAAAAGATCTTTTTCGACATCACCAATGTAATAATATTCTTTCTTTTTATTTTCCTCTAACAAAAATTCTTTGTAACCAAAAATATCGGCTAGTTGGTTTTTAATCGGTGATTTTGAAATAATTTCTTTCATTTTAACTAAACTTTTCTTAAAAATATAGCAGTCTTTCATTATTCAACCTAAAACAAATAGTATTACTGGCAGAAATGACGGAAATAATATTAAATTTCACAATAAAGAATTTTTGAATCCTAACATAAATAAAAAAATCAAGTTAAATACTCAACAAATTGCTAAAGAAAGAATAAATAAAATTCAAAATTTCTTTTTTCCTGATTTTCAAAGTTCTTCAAGCAAATTAAACCCTTCAACATATTTAGAATTTAATGAAATTTCTTTTTTGTTTAGATTAATTTTAACCATTAAATTTAATTGAAATTTTGCTATTTTAAATATTTTAAATACCTTAAAATAAAGGGCAAAAATAACAGCTGAATAAGAAATAAACATCGAAAAGAAAACGAATAATAATAATCAAGACATAAATTACCCCCGTTAAAATTTTTTATTTTTTAAAACTTAATAATATTTGCTATATCTAAATTAACTTTAAAAGTTCATAAGCAACTATTTTAATTGAATCTCTTTTTACTTCGCTATTTCTTATACATTTTATAATTAAAACTGCATTAATATTAAGATAATTATGAAATTTCCATATTTTTCATAAAAAACATTAAAATGAATTTGTTATATTTTCCTTAATAAAAGGTAAAATATATTTATATTTTAAATTTGGGGGTCAACATGAATAAAAATAACAATAAAATTATTATCACAGGGGCAAAAGAAAATAATTTAAAAAATGTTTCTTTAGAAGTTCCTAAAAATAAATTAGTAGTATTTACAGGTCTTAGTGGTAGTGGTAAAAGTTCGCTGGCTTTTAATACTATTTACGAAGAAGGGAGAAGGAGATACGTTGATTCTCTTAGTTCATATTCAAGAACTTTTTTGGGTGGAACAAAAAAACCTAATGTTGAAAAAATTGAAGGGTTAAGTCCTTCAATTTCTATTGAACAAAAAACCATTCATAATAACCCTCGTTCAACTGTTGGTACAGTTACAGAAATTTATGATTATTTAAGATTGCTTTACGCAAGAATTGGAAAATCATACTGTCCAAGACATAATATTGAAATAACTTCACAAACTACAAAAGATATTTTAAATTTAGTTTATAAAAATCCAGAAAACACTCAATTGATTATTTATGCACCAATTGTTGATAATGAAAAAGGCACTCATGCTAATTTATTAGAGAAATTAAAAAATGAGGGATATTTGAGAGCTAAAGTTGATGGTGAAATATTATCCCTTAAAGACAAAATTGATCTTGACAAAAACTATAAACACACAATTGATTTAGTTATCGATAGAGTTAAAGTTAATGAAGAAAACTACAATAGAATTTCTGAGGCTATTAATATTGCTACTGATAAAGCTGGTGGGATAGTAAAAATTGAGAATTTAGATAAGAAAGAAGTTCAAACTTTTTCAAAATTACATGCTTGTATTTATAAAGATTTTTCAATACCAAAGATAGAAACTAGAATGTTTTCTTTTAATGCTCCATATGGAATGTGTGATAACTGTAAAGGATTGGGTATTGAATTTAAGGCTGATTTTGATGCTGTTGTTCCTGAATCATGAAAGACAATCGAAACTGGTGCAATAAAATATTTTGAAAATACAGTAAATACAACCAATCTTGAATGACAAGAATTTCATGCTTTATTAAACCATTATGACATACCTATTAATTTACCAATTGACGAAATTGAAGATGATAAATTAAAATACATGTTATATGGTTCTGGAGAAGAAGAAATTGAATATGTCTTAGTTTCTTCTTCAAACAATAAATATAGAAAAAAACAAGCTATTGAAGGTATATTAACAAAAATTGAACGCTTATATTTTGAAACCTCTTCTGATATGAGGCGTGATTATCTTAAAAAATACATGAGCTCTGTTTCTTGTCACTTTTGTAAGGGTGCAAGACTTAATGAAGCAGCTTTAAGTGTAAAAGTTGATACTAAAAATATTTACGAAATGACTAAACTTTCTATTTCTGATATGTTGATAACATTTGAAAGATTTATAGATAAGTTAGATGAATATAGCAAAACTGTTTCTAATATTATTACATCAGAAATAATTGATAGATTAACTTTTTTAAATGATGTTGGATTAGATTATTTAACATTAGACAGAAGTGCTGAAACTCTCTCTGGAGGTGAAGCTCAACGTATTAGGTTAGCTACTCAAATCGGTTCTAATTTAAGTGGTGTTTTATATGTTTTAGATGAACCATCAATCGGATTGCACCAACGTGATAATATAAGATTAATTAACACAATGAAAAAAATGGTTGATTTAGGAAACACTTTAATAGTAGTTGAGCACGATGAAGATACTATGTTTGCCGCTGACCATATCGTAGATATTGGTCCTGAAGCAGGAGAAAATGGTGGTAGAATAATTGCTGAAGGTTCTTTAGAGGATATAATTAATTCAAAAGAATCTATTACAGGTAAATATCTTTCAGGTGAGTGAAAAATAGAAATTCCTAAATTTAGAAGAAGTGGAAATGGAAAAAAAATAACTATTAAAGGTGCGAAAGAAAATAATCTTAAAAATATTGATGTAACAATTCCGCTCGGTAAATTTGTCGGTATAACAGGTGTTTCAGGAAGTGGAAAAAGTACTTTAATTAATGATATTTTAGTTAATGGATACCAACAAATGCAAGGATTATCTGAAGGGTTACAACATAAAAAAGCAAAATTTAATGGTATTGATGGGTTAATAAATGTAGATAAAATTGTTTCCATTAGTCAAAGTCCAATCGGGAGAACACCAAGAAGTAATCCCGCTACATATACAGGTGTTTTTGATGATATAAGAGAAATATTTGCGAATGTTGAAGAATCAAGAATTAGAGGTTATACAAAAGGTAGATTTAGTTTTAATACACCTGGTGGTAGGTGTGAAAAGTGTAGTGGTGATGGTTTCTTGGTTATTGAAATGCATTTTCTTCCTAATGTTTATATCCCTTGTGATCAATGTGATGGAAAGAGATATGATAGAGAAACTTTAGAAATTAAATACCAGGAAAAAAACATTAATGACATACTTGAAATGAGTGTTGATGAAGCTATTAAGTTTTTTGACACAAAAATAAAAATTGTTGAAAAATTAATATTTTTACAAGATGTAGGGCTTGGATATATTAAATTAGGGCAAATTTCTACAACTTTATCAGGTGGTGAAGCTCAACGTGTGAAATTAGCAACCTACTTGCAGAAAAAACCAACCGGCAAAACAATTTATGTTCTTGATGAACCTACAACTGGATTGCACATTCATGATATTAAAAAGTTAATTTCTATTCTTAATAGAATTGTTGATAACGGTGATACCGTTGTTGTTATAGAACATAATTTAGATGTTATAAAATCTTGCGATCACTTAATTGATCTTGGTCCTGGTGGTGGTATACATGGCGGAAGAATTGTTGCTTCAGGAACCCCAGAACAAGTAGCCAATAACAAAGATAGCTTTACAGGTCAGTTTTTAGATAAGATTTTTTTCAAAGAAAATAATATATAATTTATATATTAACGAGGTAATATGAATAACAAAAAGAAAGTTAGTGTAAAAGAATTAATCGATTTCTTTGGTTGAAGAATTTTAAACAACCCGGAAACACATATTAATTACAATTACATATATCAACCAGCAATTAAACGTGTTGGACTGGAACTTGCAGAATTATTAACGCACGAAAGATTAAATAACAACGTTATATCTTGAGGAACCAGTGAATCTTTATGATTTCAAAAGATTGGTAAGCAAGCATCACAGAGAGCAATTGAACATATTTTTGTGCAACATCCTCCTCTTATAATACTTTCAAAAGGGGTTGCTAAACCAGCATTAAGTTGAATTGTTGAGTCAGCTGAAAAATTTGGTGTTCCTGTTTGTTTATCACAAGTTAGTTCATCTTTATTATCAACAAATGTTGGTTCATACTTAAATAACTATTTTTTAGATGAAACACAAGTACATGCATGTTTAGTTTTAATAGGTGGAACAGGAGTCTTGATCATTGGTCAAAGTGGTGTAGGTAAATCTGAAGCAGCCCTTGAACTAGTGCAAAGAGGACACGTTTTAATTAGTGATGATTCAGTGTTAATAAGAGATGGTGGTAATATATTTATAGGTCGCTCTCCACGTATAACTCAAAACATGTTAGAAGTACGTGGTATAGGAATGATTGACGTTAAACATATTTATGGTGTTAAATCCGTTGCAACATCTTCAGTAATTGATCTTGTTGTAGAATTGGTTAAAACAGATAGGCAAAATGAATTAGACAGATTAGGAATTGATTTTCTTAAGTATCCTATTTTTGGGAGATCAATTCATAAAATTCAGATCCCGATTAAAGAAGGTGGTTCAGCCGCTTCTTTAATTGAAACTGCTGTAGGATTCTTGTTATCAAAAAGAGACGGATTGAATGTTATACAAGAAATGGAAAGAAGGAGGTTAGAAGAAGATGAATAATTTAAATGGCCCAAGTTATGTACCTGATGTAGCATTTCGTGCAGGGACACCAAGCATTTTATTTAATATAGGTTCATTCCAATTACATACATATTCATTAATGATATTATCAGGATATTTAGCTTCAATATTAACAATTTTCTTCTTTTGAAGAAGAGAAAAAATGAATATGGATGTACTATTTGGTTTAATTTTAATAACAATTCCTATGGGTATTATCGGTTCACGTTTAGGGTTCGTATTCGAAGAATTAATTTATAGTAGCGATCCATTCAGAGGCTCTGCATGATATGCTCTATGAGATGGGGGATTAAGTATCCAAGGGGGTGTTTTCTTTACCATTGTTGCTGATATGACTTATGTTTATACAAAAAGAAATGTAATTGATATTAGAAAAGCAACATCAATTATTATTCCTACTATTTTAGTGGGTCAATTCATTGGTAGATTTGGTAACTATGGTAATCATGAAGTTTATGGAAAAATAGATTGATCTGGAAATAGTTCAATTTTTTGAGGAAAAAGTTTTGCAGATAATATGTATATTTCTGATTCGGTAACTGATGCACTTGGATTAGAAGGTGCATATAGATATCCTTTATTCTTATATGAAGGTTTGGCTAACCTGGTTGGGTATTTAATTATTGTTTGAATATTTAATTTATTTTGAACATTTAAACCAGGTGCTACAGCTGGACTATACTTATTATGATATGGTATATTAAGATTAGCACTTGAACCATTAAGACAAGAATCATTTTTATATTATTCAATAATTGCTCTTGCTTTTGCGATTGTTGGTGGATTTATATTTATTTATTTTGCTTTTTGATCTAAAGTTAAATATGTAACAACTGTTAAAAATAAAGTATTTAAACATTATGAATACAAATACCCTGAATATTATTCAGCTTACGTAAATAGAAGTTCATTTAGCTTTTTATTCAAAAAAACATTGACATATACTTGATTTAAATAGAGGTAATTATGGAAGAAAGAAAAATTTATGATTTAATCATCATTGGTGGTGGACCTGCAGGATTAAACGCTGCTCTTTACGCAAGTAGAGCGAACTTAAAAGTAATTTTTATCGAAAAAGGTGCGCCTGGCGGAAAGTTATCACTAACTAACAAAATTGAAAATTGATTAGGTACCGAAATTATTGAGGGATGACAATTAGCTACTAACTTTTTTGATCACGCTAAAAGATTTGGTGCTGAATATAAATATGGCGAAGTTGTAAATATAATAAACCATGGTGATTTTGATAAAGAAGTTATGCTTTCAAATAATACTTCCATATACGGAAGAACTGTTTTAATATCAACAGGTATGAAAAATAGAGAACCATCATTTATAAAAAATTATGATAGTTTTTTACAAGGTGGAATAAGTTTTTGCGCCATCTGTGATGGGCCTTTATTCAAAAATTCTCCTACAATAGTTTTAGGAGGAGGGAATTCAGCAGTTGAGGAAGGAACATACCTAACAAAAATAGCTTCACATGTTTATTTTGTTATTCGTGAAAAGGAATTCACGGCAGAAAAAAAACTTGTAGAAGATTTATATAAAGCAAAAAATGTAACTATTTTTAAAGAATCTCAAATCGATAGATTAGAAGGTGATAAAATCCTTCAGTTTGCTATTATTAAAAATAATATCACTGGCGAAGAAACTAAAGTGGAAGTATCATCATTTTTCCCTTATATTGGTATGGAAGCAACAACAACTTTTGTTAATGGTTTAGATATTCTCGATGAAAAAGGATTTATAATCACTGATGAACATATGCAAACAAAAGTAAAAGGAATTTTTGCTGCCGGTGACATCAGACATAAAGAAATTCGCCAAATTGTAACCGCTGCAAATGATGGTGCAATAGCTGCAAAAAAAATATCTGACTTATTAAATTCAATAAATGATTAACTAAACTTAGGTTTAGTTTTTTATATAGATAAAATATTAATATTTTATTCTCAAAACATGATAAAATAAAAATATACTTAAATAAAAATAGTAATTTAAGGAGGTCATACCTATGAAAAGAAAAAGCAGAATATTATTATTAACATCTTTTTTAGGTGTAGCTACTTCAGCCGCAATAACAACTTTAGTACATAAACAAAGCACTAACAGTCCAAAATTTAAATTTGAAATTAACGGTATTTTAAAACCGAATTTTGAAACAAAGGATGTAGATTTAACTAATGCCAAAAATAGTGCTACAGATTTTAACCTACCTAAATTAGAAAAACCGAAAGTTATCATTTCAACACCTGATAAAAAAATTGTTCCAATCGAAATTAAACCCATTATCGAAAAAGAAAAACCGAAAGTTGATAAAGATGCTACTGTTTTAAATAGAGAAGAACCTAAAAAAGATACAAAGGAATTACCAAAGGAGACAAAACCTCTAGAAATACCTAAAGAAAAACCGAAAGAAGTGCCTAAGGAAACACCTCTTGTTGCACGTCCTGGATATAAACTTGTTCCAATTAATAATCACGGAATTATAATTTATGCAGAAGTTAAAGATATACCACCTAGAGAATATTCCTCAGCTGACATAGCAAGAGGAATTGCAAACCGTGTTCCGTATAGAGCCGAACTTCTTCCAGAGGTATCAAGGATAGTTGGTGGTGATACTGAAGAAAATATTAAAAAAACAGTTGATAGAGCTATTTTAAAAACAAAGTGAGCTGATGGAATTTTTAGAAATGAAGGTGCTCTATATAACACAATAATAAACTCTAATGATGATATTAGCTTAAAACAAGAATACTTTGATAATGATGGTACAGCAGCAAATACGCTCGGAAGTTTTTATTGAAGATATCACAATCTAATTTGAAATAAAGAATTAATGAGAAAATATGTAGATGATGTAGGATTAAAACATTTTGATGAATGATGAAATTCTGAAGTTTATATATCATGACCTCATGGGTGAAACAGACCAAAATTATCAATTGGTAAATTTAAACTACTTATGCATCTTGACTATTCTAAATTTGACAAAATTTCAGACAAAACAAGAGAGATGCTTAGAAATGGCCATGTGCTACCAGAGGATACTGGAGCACCCTGAATCAACTCTAAGGGCGAATGAGAAATTGATACAACTAGTCCTCCAATTAAAAATGGCTTAGGAGAAATTAGAAGAAATAATAGAGAAAAAAGAGTTTTAGGAAACGACTCTATTTGAAGCAGATCAGGTGATGATATTTTAAAAGGTAAATATCACAACTGAACAAAACTAGAAGAGAATTTTAGTTTTAAAAAGAATCCAAACTATGCTAAATTTTTAAATCTTGGTGGGTTTGAAATAAATAGATATGTTATAGATAAAAAATTAGAAGGTGTAGATAGACAAGAAGCTAGAATTATAACAATCGATGCCGGAAGGTCAGAAACTTTCAAAAAAACTTTAGAATTCATTGAGTTTATTAAAAAAGACGGGTTAAAAGTAGACGGATATAGAATTTTAAATGTAGGTAAATCAGGATATAACCAAAACTTTGATAAGATTTTTGCTGCTTTGCCTGATAAACTTCCTATGTTAGAGCTATTTTTTGAATCAAAAAATACAACAGCTTTAAAATACCTAAAAAATAAAGAAATTGATGAATTATCACTAATTACTAACAATAAAGTAAATTCATTAGCAGATGATTGAGCCTTAAATCCTTGAGCTTTAAATAAAGTAGCATGAGTTAATATGGCAGATTATAATGTTTCAAGTTCTTATAATCCTTGAGATACTATTTACACTAGAATTACATTCGATAATCTTGCTTTTGATGATGAAGATATTGTTAATGGTGATCTAACTAATATTAATAACGGCCTAAGAATGGCATATTGAACAAGAAATAATGAACGTATATTCCAAGGCGGGTGAGGTCCTGGAACAAAACCTGATCGTGAAAGTGATGGAAATTCATATCCAATGGGACTTGATTTTTCAAATGCTAAAAAAATTAAAACACTAAAAGGAATGATTTTCTACAACGAAGATAATCCTAGCCAAAAAAGAAAATTAAATAAAATTAAACTTTACAATGATTCAGATACATGAACAGTCTCTGCATCAGAAATGAATGGTGCTCAATTCGCGGATGTACTAGTTACATCTCAACCTCAGATGCCAAAATCTAAAATTACTTTTTCAAATGGAAAAGCAACAAAGAAAATCAAAATTACTCCAGACAGTAATTCAAACTCACTTGATGGCAATGGATTAAGAAATTTAAGCACCTTGATGTCATATTCTGATGGTACTTTTAATAAAAGTTCTACAGAAGTTATCGTGCCTGAAAATGCAACAAACTTATATAATTCTCTAAAAGGCGCAGGATTTCAAGTAAAATATTCATCAACAGATGATGATTTTGAGATATTTTAATTTTTATTAACTAAAAATATATTTGACATGTATTTTTAGTTTTTTTTATAAATTAAAATAGTTATTTTAGTAGTTTTTAAAATTAACAAAAGAGTATTAAATGTGATAAAATAAAAAGTGTAATATATATTTTATCTAAAATATATACAAGGAGAGGCTTATGTTGAATAGAAAGAAAAAAATAATGCTAATAACTTCTACTATAGGTATTACAACCGCAATTTCTGCATCAACAGTAATTCACATGAATTCTGCCAACACGAAGGGTTTCAAATTTAAAATAAACCCCGGTACTACAAGAAATTTTATTGCGGATTCTGTTGATTTAACAAAAACTGAACCTGCCGCAACAGATATTAATGTTCCAATCTTAAAAAATCCACCAATAGTAAAACCAATTATTCAAAAAGACCCTCTAAAAACCGAAATTATCCCTAAGATAGATGATAAGAAAAAAGAAATTAAAAACCCTATTTTACCTAAATCAACAAATTCGCCAAAATCAGATATTTTACCTAAAAAAGATGAAAAACCTAGTCAGCCAACTCTAGAGATAACTGACCCAACTTTAAAACCTAAACCAGCCCCTACTGAAACAAGAGTAATTATTAAGGATAATATTAAATACTTTGTTGAAGTAACTCCTTTACCACCTAGAGTAAACAAAAAATCAGATATTGAAAAAGGAATTGTTAATAGAAAAAATTATAGAGCCGAGTTTACTCCTGATGTACACAAAATTTCTGGAGCTTTAACACCCGAAAATATTGCGGCATCAGTAGCAAATGCACAAGCTAATGGTAAGATTCAAGATCTAACTTTCGGTGCAACATCTTCATATAGACCCATATTAGAAGATCCTAATAGGGATTTAGCTAGAAAACAAAATTATTTAGATAATGTCGGAAGCGCCGATGAGCAAATGGCTGGTTTATGAGCTAGATACTTCCAACTTTTAAAGAATAAAGAAACAATATACAAGTATGTTGATGATATTGCAAGAAGTCACTTCGAAGAATGATGAAACTCCAAAGAAACAATTAGTTGAGATCAAAGTAATGGTAGGCAAACTGTTCCATTAGGACATTTCTTACTTATAATGCACATTGATCACACTAAAATTACTAAACTTTCTAAACAAGTCTTAGATGAACTAGCGCAAGGTAATGTTATCCCTAAAGATGGGGGTAATTTATCAGTAAATGAAAATGGTGAATGGGTTTCTCATACCTTTAAGCCACCATATAATGCAGTTTTAGCAAGAACTAAAAATGAGAATCAGCATTTTAGAGTATTGGGTAATAATAAAGATGATTTTAGAACTCCTAACCAAATAGAAAAAGGTAAATACACTAATTGAAATGATGTAGATAAAACTAATTATTATGCATCTATCGGAATAAACGAAATTAGTGGTGGAGGGATATCTGTTACCGAATATACTCGTAAAGAAAAAATTGAAGGAGAAAACAGAGAAAAAGCAACTGTTGTCACAATCGATGTTTCTGTACCAAATGCTTATAGACATGCAAAATCTATTATGGAAAAATTCATTTCAAAAGGTATAGAAATCACAGGTTACAGAATTAAAGGTATTGGATTATCAGGCGATCAAAATATGGACCATATTCTAGCTGCTTTACCACAAGAATTGCCACTTCTTGAACTTTTCTTCGAATCTAGAAACACATCTGCACTAAGAAAAATACATAATAAGAAAATTGATGAATTAGGTCTTTATACAAATAACAAAGTTAATTCATTGGCAGATGATTGATCATTTAATCCTTGAGCTTTAAATAATGTTGCTTGATTAAATATGAACGATTATAACGTAAGCTTTTCATATAGCCCACGTGATACTATATATACAGTTATTACTTTTGATAATCTTGCTTTTGATCCAGAAGATTTAGGCCCTAATGGTAGCCTCGATAAAATTAATGATGGACTTAGAATGGCCTACTGATCAAGAAATAATGAACGTATTTTCCAAGGTGGCTGAGGATCCGGGAATAAACCCGATAGACACGCAGCAAGCAACTCATACACAATGGGGCTAGATTTATCTAGAATACCTTCAATAAAATCACTTAGAGGATTAATTTTTACAAATGAAGATAATCCTAGTGAAAAAAGAATGTTAAACAAAATAAAATTATTCAATAATTCAGACACTTTCCAAATTGCAACGACTGAAATGAATGAAGCACAATTTGATGAAATTTTAATCAAACAAACAAGTATGCCAAGATCTAAAATTATGTTTAGTAATGGATCAGCAACTCAAAAAATTAAAATTATACCTACTTCTAATGATAATACATTATCAAGTTCAGGTTTAAGAAATTTAAGTGTATTAATGCAATTTTCGGATGGAAATTTCTCTAAAAGTAGTACTGAAATTATAGTTCCTGAGGGATCGCATTCATTATTAAATACACTTAGAAATTCTGGTTTTAATGCTAGATTTGAAAGCGAAGACGATTTATATGAACCTTATTAGAAACCGATTTATTCGGTTTTTATTTTTACTTTAAATGATATATAGCAGCCATAAAACTTTTTTTACTAAAAAAATTATTATACAAATGTGATAAATTTCACAACTGGTAAAATAAAGCTTAAATGTGATAAAATAAAAGTGTAATATATTTTATATATATTAAAAAAGAAGGAGTAAGCAAAAAACAAAAACACAATAATAAAAACAAAGAGGTAAAAAATGAATAGTAAAAAAATGAAAAAAATTCTTTCTGGCTTATTAATGACGTCGTCATTTTTGGGTTTTAGTACAGTTATTAGTTGTGGAGATAACAAAAATAACACTAATAATGCTTCAAATACAGAAAATAAACCTAATGACCCAACACCTGGATCACAAAACCCTGGGGTTTCAGACCCAAATGCAATACCAAAATCAGAATTAGAAAAGAAAACTTTTGATGATCTTTTTAGATTTACAAATGAGTTTGGTGCGCCATTAAGTTACAAAAGTTTATCAATTCAACAATTTTTTAACAATATCGATGAAGGTAAGCTTAATATTTCTAAGATAGATGAAAAAACTCCATTAACATTTCTAAATGCTCGTCAAGAAGGAAATTCTGCAAAATTATTTTTCATCTACAATAACAAAGAAAATGAAATTGTAACTTACACTATAAGCGGATTTGAAGGAGCACACTACGATCTTTCAGGTCCTAAAGTGCCTGCAAGTAAGTTTGGTTCTTATGTTAATTCAACTTTAGAAGAACGTTATAAACAAGATGCTGAAGAATATGATCAAGGTTTAAATAGAAATAGCGAACCTCGTAACAATTTAAATGCAACAAGTGAAACAATCGCTAAATTCGATGAAAAAGCAAAATCATTAGGGTTACCAAGTTACGATAGATCAAACAAAATGGGTATGACTATCCCTAAATATGATTCATCTGGAAATGTTGTTGGTTTAGATTTAAAACTAAGCGAAACAGGTAAAGGTCCTTCATGAGTAGATAATTATGGCAAAGATGGACCAAAAAATAGGGGACTTGCTAGAACTATTACTAACCAAACGTATGCAAATATAGCATTGCAAACATTCCAGTTTAATATTACAAATTGAAATGTTTCACCTGATGAATCTGTAAGAAAACTTGTCCAACAAGCTTTAAGAAATGACGAAAATGTTAGCTTATTCATAAATATGTTAGATAATCAAAAAGAAAAAGAACGTTTACTAGGTGTTTATGAGAGAAATAAAACTGTTATGGGTGTTGTTAAAGAAGTTATTAATCAAACCTGAGAACAAATGAAAAAAGATAAAGGTGGAGAGGACCAAGCAGCGGTATTTTACACTCAATATATAAAAGATCAAAGAAAAAAACTTTCTGATAGAGTAAATGCATTACAAATTGATCAAAAAATTAAAGATAGAATTAATAAGCGTATTGATGATACAACTGATTTTTATGATTTAGAGAACTTTTGAAATACTAGAGGTGGGGCAGATGGTACAGCATGAATAATGGATTATGAATTAACTACCGATGGTTCTTATCCAATGAAATGATATTTTGCAACTAATTTACACGTTCTTGATGGTGTTGACTCTAGCAACATTGAAAGTTTTGGCTTAACAAGGTTAAACAAGTCAACTCCTTCATTATTTAATAAATTAAAAACTAATGAATTTGATCGCGGAAAATTTACTCATTATGGAATTGAAACGCCAAGTGCATTAACAAGAATTTTTGATGGTCGTGATTACTTAACAAAAGATCCTGTAGAATTTTTAGCAGACAAAAGTTTTGATAAAAAAGAATTTATAGATATAGCTATATTTGAAATTGATTTCACAAAAACAAAATACACTAAAGAACAAGTTCAAGACATAACGAATGATTATGCTAATTGAGATGAAAGCAAAAAAGCTCAATTCGCAAATTACGACTATTTAAGTAATTATGAGAAAATTAACATTCCTCTTGCTAGCAAAAATATTAAAAATCTCGAAAATTATGATAGCTTATATATCTTAGGGTTCCCTAAGACTCAAGCCGGGCCATTTTTAGATTATTTCTTAGATAGATATGAAGATGAAGACTTACTTAAAAATGCAAGATGGTCCTTTAGTTTATGAACTAACGCTTCATATGATTTATATAACAAACCAGCTCCAACAGATGAAAATACTAAGTTTTTAGCTGATCAGGGTTATGGTTTATCGTATAATATAGGTTATAGAACATTCACAAATAAACCCGGAATTACTGATCAATTCTTAAGTTTCCCCGTAACTGGTAAAGCACCATATCATTCAACTGATGATAATAAAGATTATATTTCAATGAATTTAGCTTATTTACCTAAACGTTATGTACCTGGTGGGGGTGCTTCAGGATCTTCAGTAAGAACAAAGGATAATAAAATTGTTGCTATTTTCCATACAGCAAATGAAATTGCTAATACTGGAGTTGCAGCTGCTTTAAGATCTAATGGATTTGATTATAAAGGACTTTACGGAACATATAATTTACCTCAATACGATATTATATATGGAACAGGTAAAGACCAAAAAAATTCTTACCGTCATGAAATGCTTAATAAGAATAAGGGTAATACATGACTATTTAAAAATGGATTCCAATCAGAAAATGTTCCAACTGAATTTAAATTTACCGAAAAACAAAGTTAAAAGGAGTAATGATGTCTAATCTAAAAAGAAAACATAAAGTTATTTTATTAACATTAGGTAGCGTTGCTTCCTCAACTGCAGTTTTCGGTACAATTCACGGTATTAAAACTGATAAATCATTATCTCAAGAATTTAAAGTTAAAAGTAGTTGAAAGGCTTTTTTAGATGATAACACCGCAGACCTTTCAAAAGCTTTTCCAAATACATATGATGCCGAATTACCAAGAAAGCCGGAACCTAAACCGGTTCCGCCCGCAAAACCAATTGAAAAACCAATTGATGTTATAGATATACCAAAAATTATAGAGCCTAAGCCAGAACCAGAACCAAAACCGGAACCATTACCTCCTTCTCCAGTTCCTACACCTAAACCGGAGCCTAAACCGGAGCCTAAGCCAGAACCAAAACCTATTGAAACAAATCCTCCTGTTGTAGTTATCCCTGAGGAAAAACCAAAACCGGAGCCTAAACCAGTTCCTGAACCACCAAAAGAAACTAGAGAGAGAAAAGAAATAGTCAAAGACGATATAAGATACTTTGCTGATGTAGTTACTTTCCCTCCAAGAACTGATAAAAAAAGCGATGTGGAAAAAGGGATAACAAATCGTGTTCCATATAGAGCAGAAATAACACCAGACATAGAGAATGTTACTGGTGCATTAACAGAAGCTAATATCAAAGCCAGTGTTAATAGAGCTATAAGACATGGTAGAAGTTCAGATCACATTTTTAGTGCTGGTAGTTCATATCGTGAAATTTTAGAAAATGATGATCTTGATGTAGAACGTAAAGTAAATTACTTTAACAATCAAGGAAGTAGTGGTGAACAATTAGAAAGCTTGTGATATAGATATCATAATCTACTAAAAAATAAAGAACTATTGAGAAAATACGTTGATCAAGAAGGTGAAAGAAATTTTGAAAAATGATGAAATGATAAGAGAATGTTTAGTTGAGAACCTCCTAGATCATACAACCGCCGTCAAATTCCTCTAGGTCATTTGCTTCTAATAATGCACATTGATCACAGTAAAATCACAAAAATTAGTGATGAAGTAAAAAGAGAATTAGCTAAGGGATTTGTTATTCCTAATGATTATGCAACCTTACATGTCAATGAAAATGGTGAATGATTCTCACATAATTATGAACCACCAAACAACCCAACCGTTGACAGAATCGTAAGAGACAATAAACGTAAGCGTGTTCTTGGAAATAATGATAAATGAAGTCGTAGCGCAGAAGATATTGAACGTGGAAAATTTGCAAATTGAAGCGATCGTGATGTTACAGCAACTTTTAGGGAGCAACATGGATTTGGTGATTTATTAAAACGTGGTGGTGGTATTTACGCAACTGAATATACTCGCAAAGAGAAAATTGAAGGTGTAGATAGAGATAAAGCTGTTGTTATTACAATTGATGTTTTAACCCCGCATGCTTACCAAAACGCTGAAGAAGTTATTAAAAAATTCCAAGAAAAAGGAATTGAAATTACAGGTTATCGTATAAAGAATATTGGTAAAACTGGTTATGATCAAGATATGGCCAAAATATTTGCTGCACTTCCTCAAAAATTACCAATGCTCGAGTTATTTTTTGAGTCAAAAAATACTTCAGCTTTAAAATATATTAAAGATAAAGAAATTGATGAATTGTCAATGATCACTAATAATAAGGTGAATTCGTTGGCTGATGATTGAGCATTTAACCCATGAGCCCTCAATAAAGTCGCATGAGTAAATATGGCTGATTACAATGTCTCAAGTGACTACAATAGATCATTAACAATATACACACGTATTACTTTTGATAATCTTGCTTTTGATCCTGAAGATTACAAACCTGGTGATTTATCAATAATTAACAACGGATTAAGAATGGCGTATTGAGTAAGAAATAATGAGCGGATTTTCCAAGGTGGATTTGGTCCAGGTTTAAAACCAGACAGAGATAGTAGTGGAAACTCATATCCTATGGGGGTAGATTTTTCAAGAATTCCACAAATAAAAACATTGTACGGAATGATTTTCTATAACGAAGATAACCCTAGTCAAATAAGAAAATTGAACAAAATAAAATTATATAACGATTCAGACACTTGGTCTGTTACTACAACTGAAATGAATAATGCACAATTCGCAGATATTTTAATAACTACGCAACCCCAAATGCCTAGATCAAAAATTATGTTTAGTAACGGAACAACAACAAGAAAAATTAAGATATTACCTACATCTCAAGATAGCACTATAACAGCTTCCGGACTAAGACATTTAAAAACATTAATTAGTTATAGTCATCTTTCTCAAAATACAGAAATAATTATCCAACAAGGCGCAAATAATCTTTATAAATCTCTACAACAAGCTGGATATAATGTACGTTTCGAAAGTTCTGAAGATGATTTAATTATTTATTAAAATAAACAATAAAGATATATTTATTTAATGTATCTTTATTTTTTTAAAATCATATTTTTTATATTTTTAAAAGAAGAAAAAAATAAAAAATACATTTCTATTAAAATTACAAATAACAATAAAAATTACTTTTTAAACACTATATAAAGGATTAAAAACATTTTTTTAAAACCATTTATATAAGTATGGTATAGTGATTTTACCAAAGAAAATAAGTTATTAAATGTGATAAAATAAAAATGTAGATATATATTATAAATATATATTTTGGAGGAAATATGATTAATAGAAAGAAAAAAGTAATTCTTATAGCATCATCAATAGGATTGACTGCAGCTTCTATTGCAACAACTCTTGTACACACAACTTCAGCATCAACAAAAGGTTTTAAATTTCAAATTGATAGAAATGCAAAACCTAATTTTGAGTCTGGTGATGTGGATTTAACAAAATCAATAATTAGTGCTTCGGATTATAATTTGCCAAAGAAACAAGCACCTGAAATTGTTGAGCCGCCTAAAATTGTTGAGCCACCTACAACAATTGCTAAACCAATTATAAAGGACCCCGAAAAACCTCAGCCAATACCTAAACCTGTTCCTGAACCAATAACACCATCTCCAAACCCTACCCCTGCGCCTAAACCCGCACCGACTCCAACACCTGCACCTAAACCTACACCAATTCCTGTACCACCTAAACCAGTTGAGCCACCTAAACCAAAAAAAGTTAAAAAATTAATAAAACATGGTGACATTGAATTCGAAGCAGATGTTATAGAAATACCAGAAAAAACTTATGATTCTTCTGATATTGAAAAAGGAATTACAAACCGTGTTCCTTACACAGCGGAAGTTACACCGGATGTTACTGGAGTAAATGGGGCCCTTACAGCAGAAAACATTAAAAAAACACTAGGTAGAGCCGTTAATAAAGCTAAAATGGTTGGAAAACATTTTAGCAATGATTATGGATATGGGGCGGCATTAGGAAATCCTAACTTAGATATTGCAGAAAAACAAAACTATATTGCCAACGATGGAAATGCACCTGATCATTTAGGGAATTTATGGGCTAGATATGAAGCACTTTTATCATCTAAGGAAAACATAAAACAATATTTAAATCCTACTGGTCTAGCTAATTTAGATAAATGGTGAGATATGACAGAAACAATTTCGTGACCAAGATTAATGGGGACCGAAACTCGGCCATTAGGAAAATTATTATTACTAATGAATATTGATCCAGACAAAATTACAAAGTTGAGTAAGGAAGTTTTAGATCAATTAAAAAATGGAAGTACAATTCCAAATTATGGTGGTGATGTTTATGTCAATTCTAATGGTGAATGAGTTTCAAGAACTTTTGAACCAGCTGTAAATAAAGTAACAGGAGAGATGACAAGAAACAATAAGATCAAACGTGTTTTCGGAAATAATGACTATTATTGAAGAAGTCCTGATGATATTAAAAAAGGGAAATTTGCTAATTGAACTGATAGAGATGTTACAAGTTACTATGCTGGTAGAGGACTGGATGTGTATGGTGGCGGAATTAAAATTACAGAATACACAAGAAATGATGTAGTTGAAGGTGCAACAAGAGAAAAAGGTGTGGTAGTTACCCTTGACGTTCTAGAACCTAATGCATATAAAAAAGCTGAAAAATTAATCAAACAACTCCAAGAAAAAAATATTGAAATTACAGGGTATAGAATCGAAAATATCGGTAAAGCAGGAAGTACACAAGATATGTCTAAAATATTTGCTGCCTTGCCTAATAAATTACCTCTTCTTGAATTATTTTTCGAATCAAGAAATACATCTGCTCTTAAATATTTGAGAGATAAAGAAATTGATGAATTATCACTATTAACTAATAATAAAGTTAATTCATTACACGATGAATGAGCATTTAACCCATGAGCACTAAATAAAGTTGCATGAGTTAATATGGCAGATTATAATGTATCAAGTTCTTATAATTCATGAGATACAATTTACACACGTATTACATTTGATAATTTAGCCTTTGATCCAGAGAACTACACAACCGAAGGTGATTGATCTGAAATTAATAACGGTTTAAGAATGGCTTACTGAGTAAGAAATAATGAACGTATTTTCCAAGGAGGATGAGGTCCTGGACTTAAACCTGATAGAGATGCAGCCGGAAATTCATACCCTATGGGAGTTGATTTTTCAAGAATACCAAAAATAAAAACGTTAAGAGGTATGGTATTTTACGATATTAAAAACCCTTCAAGAAAAAGAAAACTTAATAAAATTAAACTTTATAATGACTCTGATACATGAGAAGTCACTACTGCGGATTTAAATTTAGCGCAATTTGATGATGTTTTAGTTAAGAATTCTAGAGCGCCTAGATCTAAAATTAAATTTAGTAATGGGGCTTTAACTAAAAAAATTAAAATTAAACCAACTGTTAGTGTTCAAAATATTAATGGTGATGGAATAAGACATTTATCAACATTAATGCAATATTCAGATGGTAATTTTTCAAAAAGTTCAACTGAAATAATTGTTACTGACGGAGCTGTGCAACTTTACAATACACTTAAATCAGCAGGATTTAATGTAAGATACACAAATATTGAAGATGAATTTGAAATCTTTTAGATTTGGGATGAGGTATTAATTATGAAAAAGAAAATTGTTAATAAAGTTTTATCAGGGTTATTACTAACTTCTTCTTTAACTCCACTTATAACTTTAGTAAGCTGTAATAAAGATGACTTAGATAAAAAGAAAACATCAGATAAAAATACAAATGATCCAAATAAAAACATAAATGAAAACGGAAAACAAACAACAGGTGGAGAAACTGAACTATCTAGCGAAGAGATTTCTAAAATAATTAAAGAAAACGACATTAATAAAATTGGAAAAATTTATTTTGAATTAGAAGGTGATTCAAATGCTCCATTTAGTATTCCTAGAAGAATTTCTGATCCAAGTCAAATTACATTAAGAGAAGCAATTGAATCTAACACTGATTTTGAACCAAATAATACAAAAATAGGTGGAACAGTCTTAAATAAAAGGATTCTAGATGATAAATCAAGTTTAGAAATTTCTATACTATTTAAAAATAATCAAATAGTTAAATATGTTATCAAAGGATTTAAACAAGATACAAATCCTTATGCTCCACCTATTGAATCTGATAGCGAAAGAGAAAAAAGACTATCAGAAGAAAATGATTATGCAGTAAATAAAAATCACATTCAAAAATATGAATATGACTTAGAGAAAATAAAAAATGTTTTAGAAGCTAATAAATATTCTAGAAATTTTACTACTTCAGAATCATCAAAAGAAAAATATAACAAAATTGCTGAAGAATTAAATATGCCTGATTATGATACTGCTTCTAAATTCGGTTTTGTTATACCTAAGTATGATGAAAGCGGCAACATTACTGGATTAGATATCCCAAATCGTGGGGCAAGATCAACTACTCACTGATATGATCATTATAAAAGATTAACAGAAGGTGGTCCAAACAGAAATACTGGTTTACCAAGAAAATTAATAAATGATAATTATGCGGAAGCTGCACTTCAGTCTTATATGGTAACTTTTTCTAGTTTTTATCTTTCTAGTGACCCTGTGGTCCAAACAAAATTAGAGAGATATTTAGGGGAACCAAAATTTGATATCTATGGTTTAGTTAATTTAATAAAAACAGAGTCTAAAAAACAAGAATTTAAAGCCCGTTTAGATAAGGATAAAGCAGATAGAGCATACCCTAATGACGCTGTTGTTGAAGCTGTTTTCCGAGATACTATCAAACAACTAGAATCAGAAGCAGGAACAACTCAATCTCAAATTGATGATATGTATAAGAATATATATACTCCTTTTATAAAAACTCAATGAGATTTGTTGATAAAGGCGGTAGAAAAACATAAAAGCGAATTGCCTGAAGGTACAATAGAAAGATTGAAAAAAATAGTAAACGGCGATAATGTTTATGACTTCAAAACATTTAATAACTTCAAAGGAAAAGCAAGAAGCTCTGGTGGCGAATCCGGAACTGCTTGAATTTTGGATTATGAATTACCAAAGAGTGGTAGAAGTTATCCTACAAAATGATATTTTGCAACAAACTATCACGTAATTAATGGATCAGACGTTGATACAATTGATTATATCGGAATGAATCGTTTAAAAAGAACTGACGAAAAACATATTTTTAGTAATTTAAAAGTTGTTGATGTAGAAGATAGAATTGAAAAAATTTCTTTTGGGAAAGAAGGGTTTAAAAGAGTTTTTGATGCTAGGGATGTTTTAAATACAAATCCTTCTACATTATCTGGAGATGATAAATTTAAAGATAAAGAGGAATTCATGGATTTTGCTGTTTTTGAATTAGATTTTGAAAAATTTACAGCAAAAGATAGAGATAATAAAACTGCAGAAGAATATGCTAAATGATTCACTAATAATTACGCAAATATTGAGGATAAATTAAAACTAAAAGTCCCGAAATTTGATTATATAAATAGTTATGACAAAATAGATCAACCACTATTAAGAAAACCTGGGGAAACTCAAGAAAATAAACAATATGATAACTTGTACGTTGTTTCATACCCTAAAGCACAAAGCAAAGGATTTTTTGATTTCTACCTCAAACAATATGAAGATGATGATCAACTAAGAGTAATTAAATGAACTCACACAATGTGAACAAACGCTTCTTCACGTTGATATGATCTTAGCAGCGCAACTGGTGAAAGAGATGAAAGATTAGTAAAACGTGGTGGAACACTTTCAAATATGTTAAATTTAAGACAGTTTAAAGATAAACCAGGAGTATTCGATAATTTTATTATTAACCCTCGTCTATCTGGTGATAAATTCTTATTATCTAGAGATGATAATAAAGAATATATAAATAGTGGTATTGGGATGTTATTAAAGAACTTTGAAATCGGAGGTGGTGCTAGTGGATCTGCTGTAAGAAATCAAAATAATGAAATAGTAGGAATTATTGCTATCGGATTTACAGGTTCTACTACATCAGGTGCAATGGGACTTCGTTCATATGGTTATGATTACAAAGGATTATATGGAAGTACATACACAAACCTTCCTCAATATGATTTAATATTTGGTGGTGGAAAAGACCAGAATATTGGACATTCATATAGAGAAAAATTAAAAGAATTATACCCAAGTGGTATAAACACATATTTAATGAAAAATGGTGTTAATGATATACCTGAAGGATACAAATTTAACAACAATAAATAACTCTAAAAAATGAGTTATTTTTTTAATTTTAATATTTAAAATAATGTAAAAAAATATTAAATAAAAACTTTTAACCCTATAATGTAGTAGTAAAAAAAATTTTTTACGACACACTAGGGTGTGTTGTTATGTTATAATATTCAAGCTATTATTTAATACATAGCCTAAACATTGTTTAAAATATTAAAAAATCAGAAAGGATAACAATGCCAACAACAAATCAGTTAGTTAATAATGGTCGTAGTTCAAAGATCAAGAAGCAAAATGCTCCTGCGTTATCTTTAACATACAACTCATTAATTAAAAAATCTAAAAAAATGGCATCACCATTCAAACGTGGTGTATGTACTCGTGTTGCAACAATGACACCTAAAAAACCTAACTCAGCTTTACGTAAATATGCTCGTGTTAAGTTATCAAATACAATGGAAGTTACAGCATACATTCCAGGAGAAGGACACAACTTACAAGAACACTCTGTTGTTTTAATTCGTGGAGGGCGTGTTAAAGACTTACCTGGGGTTAGATACCACATCGTTCGTGGAACACAAGATGCTGCCGGAGTTGCAAAACGTAACCAAGGTCGTAGTTTATACGGAACAAAAAAAGCTAAAAACTAATTTAAGCATAATTTAAATTTTAATTAAATACAAAAATAGGAGGACATTATGTCAAGAAAGAAAAGCGCGCCAATCCGTGAAGTACTTGCAGATCCAGTTTTTAACTCATTAGTAGTTACAAAATTAATTAACCAAATTATGCTTGACGGAAAAAAATCAATTGCTCAAGATATTTTATATTCAGCATTTGAAATTATTAAAGAAAAAACAAACAAAGAACCAATGGAAGTATTTTTAGCAGCTGTTGAAAATATTACTCCACAATTAGAAATTCGTACAAGAAGAATCGGAGGAACAAACTACCAAGTTCCTACTGAAGTTCCTGCACGTAGAAAACAAACATTAGCACTTAGATGATTAGTGCAATATGCTAGATTAAGAAACGAAAAAACAATGGATGTTCGTTTAGCTAATGAAATCATCGATGCATCAAACAAAACAGGTGGAGCAATCAAAAAACGTGAAGATACACACAAAATGGCTGAAGCTAACCGTGCATTCGCACACTTCAGATGATAGTGTTTATCATTTAAGTTTTTAGAATTATGGCTAGAGATTACGAATTAAAAGATTACCGTAATATCGGTATTATGGCCCACATTGATGCAGGTAAAACAACAACTACAGAAAGAATTTTATTCCATACAGGAAAAATTCACAAAATTGGTGAAACACACGACGGTGGTTCACAAATGGACTGAATGGAACAAGAAAAAGAAAGAGGTATTACAATTACTTCTGCTGCTACAACAGCTTTCTGAAAAGGTAAAAGAATTAATATTATCGATACTCCAGGGCACGTTGACTTCACAGTAGAAGTTGAACGTTCACTTCGTGTATTAGATGGTGCTGTTGCAGTTCTTGATGCTCAATCAGGAGTTGAACCACAAACAGAAACTGTTTGAAGACAAGCAACTAATTACAAAGTTCCACGTATTGTTTATGTAAATAAAATGGATAAAGCTGGTGCTGACTTTGCAGCTTCAGTTGCTTCAGTTAAACAAAGATTAGGTGGAAATGCTGTTGCTATCCAATGACCTATCGGTGCTGAATCAGATTTCAAAGGATTAATTGATTTAGTTACATTACAAGCATTCACATACAATGGTGAAGCACAAGAAGAAGAATTCCCAACAGAAATTCCAACTGACTTAAAAGAAATAGTTGAAATTAAACGTCAAGAATTATTAGAAGCTGTTGCAGCTTTTGATGAAGAACTTATGATGGTTGTTCTTGAAGGTGGAGAAGTTGATATTCCTACATTTAAAGACGCAATTAGAAAAGCTACTTTAACTTCAGAATTTTTCCCAGTAGTTTGTGGAACATCATTCAAAAACAAGGGTGTTAAGAAAATGATTGATGCCGTTGTTGATTACTTACCATCACCTTTAGATATTCCTGCTATTAAAGCACACGAAGGTGAACAAGAAATTAGTGTTGAAGCAACAGATGAAGGAAACTTCGCTGCTTTAGCATTCAAAGTTATGAACGACCCATTTGTTGGATCATTAACATTCTTCCGTGTTTACCGTGGTGTTTTAAACAAAGGAAGTTATGTATTTAACTCAACAAAAGGTGAAAAAGAACGTATCGGACGTATCTTACAAATGCACGCAAACAGCCGTGTTGAAATCGATGAATGTCGTGCTGGAGATATTGCTGCCGCTGTTGGTCTTAAATATACAACAACAGGTGATACACTTGTAGATGAAAAATCAGCAAAAATCGTTTTAGAAAAAATGGTATTCCCAGAACCAGTTATTTCTCAAGCTTTAGAACCAGAATCAAAAGCTGCTACAGAAAAACTTTCATTAGGATTACAAAAACTTGCAGCTGAAGACCCTACATTTAGAACATACACAGACGAAGAAACAGGTCAAACAATTATTGCTGGTATGGGTGAATTACACCTTGATATTATTGTTGATCGTTTAAAACGTGAATTTGGTGTACAAGCTAAAGTTGGAGCTCCTCAAGTTTCATACCGTGAAACAATTACAAAAACAGCAGAAGTTGAAGGAAAACACATCAAACAATCTGGTGGTAAAGGACAATACGGTCACGTATGAATTAAATTTGAACCAAACCCAGATGGTGGATTTGAATTTGTCGACAAGATTGTTGGTGGTAAAATTCCAAAAGAATACATTAAATCAATCCAAAAAGGACTTGAAGAAAAAATGGCAGCTGGTATTTTAGCTGGTTACCCAATGATTGATATGAGAGCTACATTATTTGATGGATCATACCATGATGTCGATTCATCAGAAATGGCTTACAAAATTGCTGCTTCTAAAGCTCTTACAAAAGCTAAAGACCTTATTGGTACAGTATTATTAGAACCTATTATGGATGTTTCAGTTGTTGTTCCTTCTGATCACATGGGGGATGTAATTGGTGATCTATCTCGTCGTAGAGGTCTTGTAAACGATCAAGAACAAAGAAATGATGGAGCTGTTATAGTTAGAGCACAAGTTCCTTTATCAGAAATGTTCGGTTACTCAACAGAACTTAGATCTATGACAAGTGGACGTGGTACATACCAAATGCAATTTGATCACTATGAAAAAACTCCAAAAAATATTTCTGACGAAATTGTTAAACGTAGAAATATTCAAGCTAAAGATGAAGAATAATATTTAAACAATATTCAAATTAATAATTAAACAAGTCGAAAGGCTTGTTTTTTTATAAAAAAATCACCGTAGTGATTTCAAAATAATTTTATACTTCTTGTTCAGATTGAAATGCTGCTGTTAATGTCCCGCAAAAAGCGCAACTTAAAAATCTTTGATCTTCACTAAACTCTACGAATCTAGCATTTTTTGTATATTTTCTTGTGTACTCTGAACCATCTAAAAAATTAACTTTTAAAAATGGTATATAAAGCATAACTCTTGATGCTGGTTCCAAATCAGAATTATAAACAGTGTGAATTCTTAAGTCATGTGAATGGAAAATATTAGTTTTAAGCAATTCTACCTCATCAGGGAGAAAGAAGCTCATTATTCTTGAGTAATTATATTCAAGAATTTCATCAACATTAATACCTTCATTATTATGTTCTTTTAATAATTCTTTATATGTTTCGAAAAAAATGTTTTTATCGAACAAATTAACTTGTTTATCTTCATATATTTCTAAAAATGTATTATAAAGATCATATTCATTATTTGATCCAAACAAATAATCATATTCTCTTTCACATTTAATGCACTTTGCATGTACTCTTGTTCCCATAATTCCTCCACTTTTATATATTTAATTTTATAATAAAATTTAAGTATGTTAAATTTTGAAAAAGAAAATTTTAAAGGTATTTTAGTCGCTGGATGTGATGAAGCTGGAAGAGGTCCGGTTTGCGGGCCTTTGGTTGCTGCATGCGTTATTTTACCTCTTGATTACGCGAATGAAATGATTGATGATTCTAAGAAATTATCTGAAAAGAAAAGGGAAATCCTTTTTGAGGAAATAAAACAGAATGCAATTGATTATTATATTGAAATACGTAGTGTTGATGAAATTAATAAAACAAATCCAAAAAAAGAATCACAAATTGGCATGGCCAATGCAATTAAAAAACTAAAGATAAAACCAGAACATGTATTAACAGACTTTGAAAAAATTGATATTGAGATACCTCAAACTAATTTGATAAAAGGTGATCAACTTTCTTTGAATATTGCTGCAGCTTCTATTTTAGCAAAAGTTACAAGAGATAAAATTTTACAAGAATATGCTTTAAAATACCCAGAATATGGATTTGAAAATCATAAAGGCTATTTAACTAAACAACACTTAGAGGCACTTAGAAAATATGGTGTTATAGAAAGCTTTTATAGAACTAAATATAAACCTATAAAAGATTTAATAAATAAAAAAGATTAAAGTTTAGTTTATGAAAAGGATTTCTATTTTCTGCTTTTTTTAATAAAACTTGACCAGTCATATTTTTAATGATAAAACATAAAAAAAGGGGCAATAATGAAAATTAAAAAATTAGTATTTTTAATAATTCCATCTATAACTTCATTACCTCTAGTTATTTCTTGTAATAATGTTGATGAAAAAGAATATAATAAAGTGACATTTGAATATCTATTACAAAAAAATAATGAAGAAAATGGTGTGGTACAAAATTCAACTTTTATTTTAGATTTGGCAACGACAAAAAATGAAAAATTTTTAGAAAATGAAAATATTGTTTTAAATGATGAAAAGGATTTTGAAAAGAATATAGTCGAAAATTTTTTAAGTAAATCTAAATTAAAATCAATTCCGAAAAAAGATATTTATGAAGAATTTGAAAGAAGATTTTTAAGCTCTAAAAAAATTAGCGATGTCTTAAAAGAAAATAATATATATGTTTACGAAGAAAGTGGAAAAAATAATTATCATTTCATACAAACTAAAAATAAAAAATTGTATTGGAAAGTTAATGTAGATGATATTTACGGATATCAAAACCTTATCAATAAAGAAGATTTTTCAAAATACTTTATTGTTTTTATCAGACCAAAAAACTACATTGTAAAATCACCCTCAAAACTAATAAATGGGGTACAAGAAGCTAAAGAAATTTATGATGAATTAAAAAGTAACTTTAAAAAAGATATTTCAATTTTAGATAATGACACTAAATTTGTTTCACCAATTTATCAAATCAATAGAAACTCAACTTATTTGCACGAAAAAAGTGAATTCGCTTGAAATATTTTAGAAGACAACTATAGGACAATAACTAATACAGATGAATATAATAGTATTTTTAAAAATTGATTTTCGAAAATTAAAGAAAAAGATGCATCATTAGATGAAAAAGCTGAAATCCTTAAAGCAAAAGATGATTTTAGAAATAAATTTTTAAACAATATTTCTGTTGAAGAAATATTAAATTATTACAATATTTTCATATATGAAGGTTCTAAACACAAATATAATGGTGATTTTAAAAATTATTTATATGAAGGGCTTGAAAATAATGAGATTATTTCTATGGAGCAAACTTCTTGAACAAGATTAGATTCTATAGTTATTTACAATAATGAAAATAATCAAATTTCAATAACTGAGAATGAAGGTTTACCTACAATTAATATTATTACTTCCTCATCAGATAATGATTATTTCAAAAATCAAAAATGATTCGAAGTAGTTTTGGTTCCTAAAACTAAGAAAATATTATTCAATCCTGATTTATCAAAAAGTGAAAAAATTTGAAATTTAGCTATTTTACAAAGAAAAAAATCTTAATTTTTATAAATAAAATTAAAACTGCTTGTGGTTTTTCTGCAAGTGGTTTTATAATTTTATAAAATAATAAAATATATTAAAAAAAATTAAATGTGTAATAAAATTATAATAATTATGATTAAGGTAGAAAATGTTATTTTTAGTTACAAGCCTGGTGTGCAAAAACCCGCTTTAGATAATGTGAGTTTTGAAATAAAAAAAGGTGAGTATGTTGCTGTTTTAGGTCACAATGGTAGCGGAAAGAGTACTCTTTCTAAATTATTAGTTGCTTTATTAAAACCTCAAGAAGGAGAAATTTCTATTGACGGCATTCAATATAGCAGAAAAAACTTACTCCAAATAAGAAAGAAAATTGGCATTATTTTTCAAAACCCTGATAACCAATTTATAGGTTCATCTGTTGAGGATGATATTGCTTTTGGTCTTGAAAATAAAAAAGTTCCTCAAAAAGAAATGAAAGAAATTATTCATCATTTTGCTAAAAAGGTTGATATGCTTGATCATTTAGAAAGAGAACCTGAAAACCTTTCTGGAGGACAAAAACAAAGAGTTGCTATAGCTTCTGTTTTAGCATTAGATCCAGAAGTAATAATTTTTGATGAAGTAACTTCAATGCTTGATCCAAAGGGTAAAAATAGTGTATTAAGTATTATTAAAGAAATTAAAGAAAAAAGAGAAAAAACTTTAATTTCTATTACACATGATATGGACGAAGCCATCTTAGCAGATAAATGTTTAGTATTTGCTAATGGAAAGTTAATTGCGACCGGTGATCCAAAAACCATTTTAAACAATAAAGATATTATTGAAGTAGCTAAAATAGACTCTCCATTCATTTATAAACTAAGCTCTTTATTAAATGGTATTGAGCCAACATATGATAGAAAGGAATTGATATCTAAAATATGCAAATAAAAATCAATAATTTGAAACATGTTTTTAATAAAAACTCTCCTTGAGAATTCCTTGCTCTTGATGGTATTAACTTAAATATTAAAGATGGGGAATATATAGGTGTAATAGGAGCGACAGGTTCAGGTAAAACCACATTAATTGAACACTTTAACGGTCTTCTTAGAGCTACTAACGGAAATATTGAATGAGATTTTATTAAAGATAATATTCAACAAAAGTTTATTTATGGCGAAACTAAAAGTAAATTTAAAATTAAAGATTTAAGAAAAAAAATAGGGATTGTTTTTCAATTCGCTGAATATCAGCTATTTAAGAATACAATTAAAGAAGATATAGCTTTTGGACCAATTGCATTCGGAGTACCTAAAGATGAAGCTTACAAAATCGCAAGAGAATGTCTGCTAGAAGTAGGTTTATCTGAAGACTATCTCGAAAGAAGTCCTTTTGAATTATCAGGGGGACAAAAACGTAGAGTTGCTATTGCTGGTATTCTTGCAATGAATCCTGATTTTATGGTATTTGATGAACCTACTGCTGGTTTAGATCCTGTCGGGGTTAAAGATATATTAGATATACTAACTAATTTACATAAATCTGGTAAAACTATCATAAATGTAACTCACGATCTTGATCATGTTTTGGAAAGAGCTGAAAGAGTTATAATGCTTAAAAAAGGTAAAATTGTTGCTGATAATAATGCTTATGATGTTTTAAGTGATATTCATTTTTTGAGAGAAAATCACTTGCAACCACCTCAACTTTTAGATTTTGTTTTAGAATTAAGAGAAAAAGGTATCAATGTTCCTAAAGTAAGAAATATTGAAGAATTAGCGCATTTTTTAAATAATGAAGTATTAACGAAGGAAGGTAAATAATGAAAAGTATTTTCGGACGTTACATTCCAGGTAACACTTTTATGTATAGAATAGACCCTAGAATAAAAGTGTTACTAAGTATTTTAATAATAATTCTTATTTTTATTGCTAGCAGTTTTATAGAAATTGGATTAATACTTTTATTTGTTTCTTTTATTTATGTTTTATCAACAAAAAAAATTAGACCGGTATTTAAGTTATTAAAATTACCTTTATTTATATCCGTTATTTTGTTCTTTGTAAATATGTATACCGTTAATAGTCAGACAGTATTTAAGAATGAATATTATGTGTCGTATTTTTGATCTTTTTTCACTCATTCAGGAAAAGAGTTGGAAGGTATTTCGGGGCAAAAAGTTCGTTGAATAGATTTTTATGACCCAAAAATAGTTGGACAAGATACTATTAATTATTACATTAACACATATGGGGAATATGCTAAAGTTCAATATGGTTTTTCATTAAACTCGCTTAACAGAACTCTTTCATTAATGAGTAGAATATATATAATGGTTTTAACAACTAGTTTATTAACAAATACAACTAGACCTATCTTATTAAATAAATCGATAGAAAGTTTATTGTGACCTCTAAAATTTCTTTTAATACCCACTCATATTGTTGCAACAATAATTTCTATTGCATTAAGATTTATTCCTACCTTAGTAGATGAAGCAAACAGAATTATTAAGGCACAATCTTCAAGAGGTGTAGACTTTAAACATGGAAATACTAAGGAGAAAATTGTTGCTTTTACAACTTTAATCATCCCTCTTTTTGTTTCATCGTTCCAGAAAGCTGAAGACTTATCTAATTCAATGGAAACAAGAGGTTATGATCCTTATGAAAAAAGAACAAAGTATAGGGTTTTTAAGTTAAAATGAACAGACTTTTTAATTACATTTATATTTATTTCTATTTTAATTTTATTTGTTTTAAATCATATTATTGTTCAAAATTCTAGTTTTAATCCTATTGAATGAAGTTTTAATGCATATCATATTGGACATTATACTGTTCCTAATATTTTTATAATAACGAAAATAGTTGCATAAAATAATTAAAATAATATCTTTAGCAAGGTATTATTTTAATTATTCAATTTTTTATTTTGGCTAATTAATTTTTATTAATGTTATAATTAAATAAATATTTAATTAACTAATAACTAAGGACTTTAAATGAGTAAACTAATTAAAGAAAAAATTGAAAAGATTGTTGAAGAAACTCTTGAAAAGACAATGTCTGAGCGTTTTGAAAAATATGCAAAATATGTCATCCAACAAAGAGCATTACCTGATGTTAGAGATGGTTTAAAACCAGTTCAAAGGCGTATTTTATATTCAATGTTTGGTTTAGGCCTAGATAGTGATAAACCATACAAAAAATCAGCTCGTGTTGTTGGTGATGTAATTGGTAAGTATCACCCCCATGGTGACTCTTCAGTTTATGAAGCAATGGTTAATATGTCTCAATGGTGAAAGATGAACTCACCAATTTTGGATATGCACGGAAATATAGGTTCAATAGATGATGACCCTGCTGCTCAAATGAGATATACTGAAGTTAGATTATCAAAAGTTGCTCATTACATGATAGGTGATATAAAGAAAAAGACAACTTTATTTGTTCCAAACTTTGATGATTCAGAAACTGAACCAATTGTATTGCCTTCTTTATATCCTAACTTACTCGTTAATGGTGCTATGGGTATAGCGGTAGGTATGGCAACAAATATGTTACCTCATAATTTAAACGAAATAATTGATGCATCTATTCAAAAAATAAAAGATCCTAATATAACATTAACAAAAATTATGAAGTATATAAAAGGTCCTGATTTTCCAACCGGTGGAATAATATACGGAAATAAAGGAATCGTAGAAGGATTTGAAACAGGGAATAATTCTGCGAAAGCAAAAATAAGACTTTTTAGTAAATATAAAATTTCTGAAAACTCACAAAATAAATTTATTGAGATAACAGAAATACCATATGGTATAGTAAAATCTTCTTTAGTATATTCAATTGATTTATTAATACAAAACAAAACGATTTCTGGTTTAGTTGAAGTTAGAGATCAATCAGACAGAAATGGAATTAATATCCTTCTTACATTAGAAAAAAATGTAAATGAAAAAAGTGTTTTAACTTATCTATTTGAAAAGACTAAGCTACAGAACACTTATAACTATAATAATGTTGTAATTATTAACGGTAGGCCAAGAATTGCTAATTTAATGATGTTACTATATAGTTATGTAAGTCAAGTTAAAGATGTTAAAACAAAAACTTTACAATTTGACTTAGAAAAAGCTAAGCTAAGGTTAGAAATTGTTTTAGGTCTTATAAAAGTTTCAGAGATAACTGATGAAGTTATTAAAGTCATAAGAAACGCAGAAGGTTCAAAAGCAGGGGTTGTTATTGCTTTAATGCAACACTTTGATTTTACAGAAAACCAAGCAATAGCAATTGCTGAATTAAGATTATACAAATTAAGCAAGACTGATAAAATTGCCTTGCTAAATGAAAAGGGTGAATTAGAAAATACAATAAAACGTTATGAATTACTTTTAAGTGATGATAATGAATTCAATAATTTTATAATTGAAGAACTTAAATTAATTAAAAAACTTTTTGGTTGAGAAAGAAAAACTCAAATTGTAGAATCAGAATTTGATTTATCTTATGATGAAACAGATTTAATAAAAGATGAATCAACTTATATCGCTATAAGTAAATTGGGTTATGTCAAAAGATTTTCAGAGAGAATTGCTGAAGCGAATTCACTATCTACATATACTTTAAAAGAAGATGATTCTCTTATTTATTTCAATAAAACAAACACAATGAAAACATTACTTGTTTTTACTAGTTTAGGAAATTATATACAAATACCTATTTACAAAATAAATGAAACAAAGTGAAAAGATTTAGGTTCTAAATTAAGCGATATTGCTGAATTTAAAATAAATGAAAAAGTTGTTTCTATTATTGAAGTTACAAATTGAAGCGAAAATGTCTTTGTTATCTTAGGAACAAAACAAGGATTATTTAAAAAAGTTAAACTTAGCGACTTTAAGATACAAAGATTAAATAAAAGTTATACAGCTATAGGCATTGCTAATGATGATGAATTAATTAACGCTACTTTAAGTAATGGGTTATTGAATATTGTTATTATAACCGAGTCGGGTCTTGCATCTATGTATACCGAAACAGATGTAGCAATTTATTCGCCAAAAGCTAAAGGAAATAAAGGTGTTTATTTATCGTTAAATGACAAAGTTGCTGGATTTACTGTAGTAAATTCCGCTGATATCGTTAATATTGTTTCTTCATCAGGTAAATTAAAACAAATTAAATCATCAGAAATTTTACCTATACCAAAAAATATTAAAGGTAAAAAAATCTTTGATAGTAAATTAAATGGAACAATTAAAGATGTTCATATAAATAAAGATGACAAAATAATTGCGCTTAACGGCAATAACCAATGTTTAATAGAAAAAATTTCTGACTATACAAATAATAAAATTTCAAGCAAGATAATCGACTTAGAAATACCGCAATTGTTGGAAATTTCTTTCCTTAAAGTATGAACAGATGAAACAATAGAATTTAAAAATATGTTTACTGCTGAAGTAAGAAAAGAAGAGGAAGAAGTTTTTGCTTTAAGCGAACAAACTCTTGAGGAAAGTTCAAGAAAGTTAGAAGAACTTTTAAAGAAAATTAATGGAGGAAAATAAAAAAATGCAAAAATATACAGAACAAGAATTAATTAGAAGAAATAAATTAGAAACATACAAAAGCATGGGTGTTGAGGCTTTTGCAAAAGCACATAATTTAAAAGATATGCTTTATTCAGATGATATTGTTTCTAAATATGATAAATTCACAAAAGAAGAACTTCATGAAAAAGAGTTTAAAGTTGCTTTATCAGGAAGAATTATGACAATGAGAGGTCCTTTCATTCTAATTCAAGATTATCATTCAAAAATACAACTTTACTTCAATAAAAAAGAACATGAAGAATTAGCTAAACTTGTTGATACATTTGATATAGGAGATATTGTTTATGCTGAGGGTTCAGTTATGAAAACTAACACAGGAGCTGTAAGTGTAAAAGTTGAATTTATTAAATTATTAACTAAAGCACTAAAGCCTTTACCAGGTAAATTTCATGGATTAGTCGATATTGAAGAAATTTATAGACATAGATATGTTGATTTGATAATGAATGAAGAATCAAAAAATGTCTTTTGATCAAGAACTAAAATTATTTCAGAAATTAGAAGATATTTTGATGAATTAGAATATATGGAAGTAGAAACACCATTCTTGCACGACTATCTTTCAGGAGCATCAGCAAGACCTTTTAAAACACACCATAATGCATTAGATCAGGAATTTGTTCTCAGAATAGCTACTGAAATTCCGCTTAAAAAACTTTTAGTTGGTGGAATTGATAGAGTATATGAAATTGGTAGAATATTTAGAAACGAAGGTATTGACACAACTCATAATCCAGAATTTACATCAATTGAATTTTATGAAGCTTATTCTAATTTAGAAGGTATGATGAACAGAACTGAAACTTTATTCAAACGCTTAGCAGCTAAGTTAGGTAAAGATAAAGTTATGAATCGTGGTGTTGAAATTGATTTAACAAAACCTTTTAATAGAATCGATATGGTGGATGCGGTTTCTAAAGCAACTGGAGCAGATTTTAAAAATATTTCTTTTGAAGAAGCTAAAGAAATTGCTATTAAGCATGGTATTAAAATTCAAAAATTCTTCCAATTCGGTCACATTGTAAATGAATTATTTGAATTACTAATAGAAAAAACATTGATTCAACCAACATTTGTTTATGGGCATCCTATTGAAATTTCTCCACTTACTGCAAAAGGAGAAGATCCTAGATTTACTGAAAGAGCAGAACTTTTCATTAACACAAAAGAATACGCAAATATGTATACAGAGCTTTCTGATCCTATCGACCAACTAGAAAGATTTGAAGCTCAATTAAACGAAAAAAACAACGGTAATGATGAAGCCAGCGATATTGATTGAGACTTTGTTGAAGCTTTAGATTATGGTATGCCTCCTACAGGTGGTTGTGGTATAGGAATCGATAGATTAACAATGCTTTTAACAGAAAAAGAATCTATTAGAGATGTTCTTCTATTCCCTACTATGAAAAGAAAAAATAAAAATTAAGCTAAAAATTAACTAGCTTAATTTTTTATATTTTATATAAGCATTCAACTAATTTGCAACTGTCGAACCTGATGAATTAGTAATCGTAGAAGGTGTTGAATCACTCGGTACTCCACCATTATCAGTTTCTGATGTTGATGGATTGGCATTACTTGTATTGTTAGGAGGCGTTTGCAGATTTCCGTCCTTTGGTTTTGAAGGTTTTGTTTCCTCGTTTTTAATTGGCTCAGGATTTTTTGTCATCGGTATGACTAGTTTTTGGACAAAATTCTTTTTGCTAATCTTCTCATCTGAGAGTTTGTAATAAATTGTTAAAATTCTTGTGTTGGGATCGTATTCTGCTTTAAAATTTTTGTTTTTAGGTTCATTTTTATATTTGGCTCTTCGGCAGAAATTAAAACATTTGTTTCAAAACCATCCTTTAATTTAAATAAGTTATTTGAACTATTTTCTCATCTTGAGTTTTTAAGAACTGACTTGCCACCTGTTCCTTTAATGCTATAAAAAGGATATTTAGTATCTTTATCTTCTCTATATTTTTGTATAGCAAATTTTATTTCTTTATCCTTTTGACTAGCTATTTTCTTGTTGTATATGTAATCGAATTTAGCGCCTATATCTTCAATAGAAGGATCTATTATAAAAATATTTTCATATTTTGATTCTTCATTATTAGAAATATTTTTTTGATCATTCTTTGGATCTTTCGTTAATTCAGAAACTGATTCATTATTTTTATTTTTTTGTTTGTCCTTATCTTCATTAATAGTTGTTTTTTTAGAATCATTTGCCGCTTTTGATGATGACGTTTCTTTGCTAGGAGAACAAGAAATCGCACTAATAAATAAAGTTGTTGCATTTAAAATCCCTAACGAAATAAAAATTGTTTTTCATTTTTTCGTTTCAATATCTTATTTCTTTTTGTTTAATACAGTATTGTTATACTCTGTTAATATTCTACACCATAATTTCAAAATATGAAAACATTACCATAAATTTTAATATTTTCCTTTTATCAAATTAAACAATAGATATAATTATTTTGTAGTTAATTCAATATTTCCGTTTTAGTTTCAACTCCTGAATAAAATATATTTTTATAAAAAATTAAATAAAAGTCTAAATATAATGCAAACTCTTTAATAACAGTTTTCCTTCTTTAAATTAATTTTTACTTACTTTCTAATTATTGTTTTTTTATTTTTTCAATTTTACTTCCTTCCTTTATATTAAAAATTAATTAACTAGAGAATTAACTACAAAAACCTAATAATACTATCAATAATAAATAACAACTTATGATTAAGAGGCAAAAATATTTTATGATTATGGATATTTTCAATCCTAGCTTGCTTTTTAGTATGTTGTTTTTTGTTTAGAAAATTTAAAAAAATTGATTTATTTCATTTTTTAAAAAATGAGTTTCTACTTGTGTTTAAAATTCTTTTTCTTTGACTATAAATATAAAGAGGCTCTTCTTTAGGTATTTCTTTTCAAATCTCATCTCTATATTTAAATATTAATTAGAAAAAAATAAATTTAAGTTATCGTTACTAAATTTTTATAATTTTATTTACCAAAATTATGTTGCCACAAGGCGAAATATCGGCGATAAAAACAATGAAGAGCAAATGTCTACATTTAAAGATCACTATAATACTTTAATGACTGAAATTAGAAATTCTAACAATAATAATTCCATTTTTTGAAAAATATTGGATTCATATAAAGAAAATCAAAAAAATAATTTATTAAAATTAGATGAGTATTTTGCAGGTAACAAATCTAAATCAATTAAGATGATTAATCAATTTATTGATTTAATGAAATTTATCGAAAGTCAAATTGAATTGTAAATTAAAAAAATCAGAATACTATACTCTATTCTGATTTTTATATTTATTTAAAGGGTATTATATGTACATGAGTGTGGAACACTTCTTGACCGGCTACGGATCCGGAATTAATTTGTAATTTAAACCCTTTACAATTATTCTCTTTTATATATAATGCCGCTAATTCTCTTGCTATAGCCATTAAATATAAATAATCTTCTTCATTATTTTCTAATATATTTGGTTCAGGCGATTTAGGAACTACTAAAAAATGTCCTGGTTGTACTGGTTTTATATCATAAAAAGCTATAACTTTTTCATCTTCGTATAAAATATTCGCTTCGATTTCTCTATTTATTATTTTTGTGAAAATACTTTTATTCTGCATATTTTAAACCTTCAATAGCTTTCTTTAAGTTTTCGTCCTTTAATTCCAACTTAATTTTATTACCCAAAGCTACAAAAGCATCTACGGCGCTATTATACAACGATTGATCAAAACTATATAAAGAAGTTGATAACTTCACTAAATCATTTGCGAAGTATGTGCCTTCGATTGTTAGCTTTTTAACATTTATTTTAGGAGTTTTTTCTCTTTGAGAAGCATCTGGGTTATCAATTGTGAATTCTTTACCGATAGGAACAATTCTATTTAAATATGATATTTTGACTTTTTTTCCTTCAGGAGAAATAGAAATAGAATTTGCTAATGTTTTTGTATTACTATCTACTTTAACTAAATTATTTTTTGAAAAATCATAGAAACCACTTACCACTGAATCAGCTGTCAATTCTTTAAGTGTAGCTAAAGAATAATCAAAAGATAAAGAAGTTGTTTCTAAACCTTTATAACCTCCTAATGTTGTCTCAAATTCTCTGTTTGAGAAAAGAACATCACTATTTGCTACTTTAGATGAATCAAAATGTTTTAGAGATATTTCATTGTAATCACTGATATTATTGATAGTTTTAAACGATGAAGTGAATACGTCATTATCACTTGAACTTTCGTATAATCATGTTTGGGTTATTTTTTTATTAATTAAATAATCAATCAAGATAAAATTATCTAAAACATAATCATTTTTTCTTGAATCGTATTTTGATGAGTAAACTTTTTTAATTTCATCTTCGTTTGAAATTGTTAAATACTTATGAACCAATAAATTCTTATTAGTTATTAAATGTACATTTGATTCTTTGTTTAAATATAAAATCATAAATTGTTCAAGAGAAATCTCTGGTAAGTAAGAATTTAATAATGATTGCAATTTTTTAAATTCATCAGATTTTAATGCACCTTTTGATAATAAATCAGCTATCTGCTTTGAAAGATATTTTGAATCTTTATGTAATTCATTCTTTACAAAAGTCTTATAAACTTGATAAGCCTCGTTTTTAAAGGCTTGATTTTCAATATTGCTTTTTTCACTAATTTTATAAACATTTTTTAATGTTTCATCAAGTCACATTAATTCAATAACATCTTTTGCGTTAGAAGACGCAAAAAGTTTATCTTGCTCAATTTTTTCAGTAGTGTTAACATCTCTACCACAAGCTATAGTTAAAACCGGAAAAATTGATAAAGAAGCTAATGGTAATATTTTTTTAATAAATTTCATTATTTAGCTCCTTTCATCAAATATTCTTTAAATGCATCTAGCGATAATTCAAATGCGGTCTTATCACTTGTTGTTATTGATGTTGCGTCGCTTCCTAAATAAACAACCTTAACCTTTCCGTCAACATTTTTAAAATTAATGTTACTTAAAGAGTTAACTTTTTCATTGATAAATTTATCTATCTTTTCATATGAATTAATTTTGTTCTTTAATTCAATTCCTTGTTTAACAGATTCAACTTCTTCCTTTAATTTAGTGATTGACTCGTTTGTATATAATTCATTGTTGGAATCTTTTTGATTTAAAATAAAATTAATAAATTGCTCATTTGATAAATAATTAATAACTAGTGATTCTTTTGACTTCAATGAATTGATTTTTTTATCAAAAGAGAAAAATGCTTTATTTCCTTTAGCGATGTTCTTTAAATCATTCTTTAGATATTCCTTGAACTTATCTAATGTTTCTGCTTTTTCGTTTGTGAATATTGAAATTCCTGATTTTGTTAAAACTAGTAGTTGATCATCCTTATTTTCTACTTTATATACTAAAGAATTATATTTTTTGTTTTCAATCGTTATTTCTAAATTTTTATTGTAATTATCATGAATTACTTTATTAAATTGTTCGTCATTTAACTCATTAAAGTAACTATCTATTAAGGTGTTAACTTCTTCTAACTTTGCAGATACCTTATTCATTTTTTCATTTATATCGTTGATATTTGAATCTTTTTGTATATTTTCTGCTTCCCTTAATAATTTTTCTATTTCTGCTTCCGCTGAGGCATTATAACCAGAAGGCATTTTAAATAAGTTTTCTAAATTTATAGATTTAAAATCATCGGTATTCTTCAATAAATTGTTTGCTACAACACCAAACGCAAGTTCTATATTATTATCAATTAATTCGCTAGCACTAGATACACCTAAGAATCCAAGAGTATCACCTTTGGTTAGAGTTAGCGCATTTAAATAAGTTTCATAATTAGAAGCTTCTTTTTTAAAGTCCTCTAATTTCTCGTTTCCATTAAACAATCCGTATTCACTTGATTTTTTAAAAGATGTTAATAAAGAAATATTTTTAGAGATTTGAATATTATTATCCTTTGTTTTAGAAACCGAATATTTTAAATTATTTATAAACTTTTGTTTTGCGCCAGAATCTTTAAGACTAAATGAAAATCTTGGATCTGAACTAATAACACCAGGGAGTAAAATTGATGATGGTATAAGAATGTTTTGAGAATTAAAATAATTCAAAAGAACATTATCAATTTTAATTAATTCAGGAATAAATGACTTAGTAGTAATAACAGTGGCCTTAGTTGGATTATTTTCTTGAACAAAGTAATTTACATCTTTCTCGAAGTAAGGGAAAACTTTTTCTCCTTGCTTAAATAAGATTTGTGCTTCGTTATTTGCGCCTTTTACTTGATTACCATTTGCATCTATTTTGTAGATTGTTTTTTTAGCAGTTTTTTCAATAAAACTTAAATCTAGTGTTTTTATTTCTATTTCTAGACTTCTTAATGCTGCTGATTCAACTTCTTTAAATGTAAGATATTCAATTGCTTTTTCTTCAGTTGCACTTTTACCATACTCTTCAGAAAGCAATCTTTCCTTAAAGACATTCTCTCAAGTTGAAAATCCATAACTTTTTCTTAAGTTATTTTTTAAATCTTCAATTTTTTTCTTTTGATTATCCTTAATTTGTTCTAATGATTTCAATTCTAAAGATAAATTTACATTTTCGTTGCTATTCAAAGAATTATTAAAAATCTCTTGGTATTGTTTAGAAGCCAAAAATTCTTTTTCATACATATAAAAAATAATTTTTCTATAAATATCATTGAATTTATCAGAGTAACTAACTTCTTCTTTCTTTAATTTATCCGAAAATTCTTTTACCGAAACACTAGCACCGTTCTCAAACTTAAAAGCAGTTTCTTTATCCTTTTTAGCTTCTACATAATTGATTTTTGTTGTATTAATAGCAAGCGGAATGGTTATACCAGCAATAAGAATTGCCGCTAGTCCACCTAAAATACCGTAATTAATTCAATTTCTTTTCGTCTTTCTATTTACTTTCTTATTTTTATCTTCAAAATTATCGTTCAATTCAGATAGACGTTCAAAAAATGATCTTTGTCTTTTGGCCATTTCTTCTCCAATCATTAAATGTTTGTTATATAAAATAATATTTTATATAAATTATACCAAAAAATGTTTGTTAAATGTTTACTAATAATTTAATATAATTATTTTTATGAAAAATACTAATTTTATGACAACTTTAAAAAATTTTGATGAATTGGCAAGAAAACACAAATTTGTTTATAGTTTGTTTTCAGGAACATTAAACAGTTTGCTATTGAGACAGCATGCAAGTCATCCATATGAAGTTGTCATAAGTTTAGAAACCTTTACAACTTTATTATTTGTTGAAAAAAACATTATTATACCTAAGAAAAATTATGAAGGTGAAAACCTTCTTCCATATATTGTTTTAAATAATGAAAAAGTTTGTTTAAATATTCTTATAAAATCTTCTTGGTCTAAGTTTAACTATTGAAAACTAAAAAACATAAATAAAAAAATTGAACATAACTTGTTTTCAGTATTGAACAAACTATATTCAAAAGATCCAGATCTTTTAATTTTACTATATTTTGATTTAGAAAATTCCGTAGTTAAACTAAAAAAAGTCACAAACGTAAACCCTAACTATTATTCTGTTCTAGAGATAGAGGATTTAAATCTACCTTACTTGAGCTGTTTTGTAAAAAAAGAATAAAAAAAACAGCGGCTCCCTATTTTCACCTTTCGGCTATCGTCGGCGTAAAGAGGCTTAACTACTGAGTTCGGAATGGTATCAGGTGATCCCTCTTGCTATGACCACTGAGAATATTATAATATAAATTTTGAAAATACAAAAAAATATTTTTTTTTTTTTTACAAAAAAATAAATACCTAAGTATTTATTTCCCAAAATGCAAAGTCAAGTGCAACACTGATTTTGCATACAAAAACAACAATCATAAATTAAAAAATGGTTGTTGTTTTTTGTTTAGAAAATTTGAAAAAATTGATTTATTTCATTTTTTTAAAAAATGAGTTTCTACTAGTGTTTGAAATTCTTTTTCTTTCACTATAAATATAAAGAGGTTCTTCTTTAGGTATTTCTTTCCAAGGCTCATCTCTATAGTTTAAATTAAAAAATAATTCATCAGCAGAAAAATAATCATGAATTTTTCTAGGCATATTGTTTATAGTTTTTTGAAGATCATAAATTTCTTTTTCTGTTATTTTATTAAAATTTGTTCCTTTTGGAAATTCTCTTCTCACTAATCCATTGAAATTTTCATTCAATCCTCTTTGAAAAGAAGCGTATGGATCAGCTTGATAAATTGTTATATTTAATCTGTAACCAATATAGAATAAAGTTTTAAATTCAAATCCGTTATCAGCAGTTATTGATTTCACATTTAGTTTGTAGATTTTAATATATTCTCAAAGTTTTAATATTAATTTTCAAGGATTTTTATTATCTAATTTTATTATGAGTCCTCACCTTGTTTTTCTTTCTGTAAATGTTAATAAATGAGATGATAGACTTGATCTTTTACCTACTATTAAATCTATTTCTCAGTGACCAAATTCATGTTCAAAATTTTTATTAAAACCCCTTGTTCATATAGGTTTTACTATTCTGTTACCTACTAAAGTTTTAACAACATCGTGTGTTTTTCTTCCTTTGCTATATTTTCTTAAACGTTGTTTTGAATCTAATACTCATAGACCACTATTTATTCAATTAAATACTGTTCTTAAAGTAGGTATTCTAAATTTGAAATGATGTTGAATATAAAAGTGAGTTAAATCTACACCAAAATATTTTTTGTTAAATTTTAAAATAAACTGCTTTGTAAATTCTTCATACTTATTCATATTATTAACGAGTTTAATTTGTTCCTTTCACCTTATTCTATTTAAATGTTTATTATGCGCTTCCATACCAATATAACCATTTTCATTTGAATTATTTTTAATTTCTCTTAATAATGATGATTTTGTAAAACCTAAAATTTTAGAAATTTCAGAAATAGGTGTTTCAAACTTTTTAAGTAAAATCTCTAATTCAATTCTTTTTTCTAAGTTAAAATGTTTATAATTAATAGCGAGCACCTCCGGAGTTTATAAATTGGTGCTTTTTCTTTTTTTAAAAAGCACCAATTTAATTTTATATTTTATTAAGAAAATAATAATAAAATCCCTCCCATCCGAACCTTAAAAACGGTTAAGTTTTTTGGGTTCGGATGGGAGGGATTTTTTAATTATACTGTTGCACTTGACTTTGCAATTCAGCAAATAAATACCTAAGTATTTATTTTTTCATCATTTTTTTAGAATATTTTTGTTTGAATCATTTTGTTTTTTTCAATTTATGAATCCCAAGAACTTGTGCTATCTGTCACAATCCTCCGAATAATCAATAAACTTGAACACCGGCACTAAAAAGAATAGTTATACCGGTAAATACAATCATCATTATTCTTTGTGTTCTTTCTGATTTTTTAAGAGCTTGTTTCTCACTTATTGTCATAGTTAAATTGTTTTTACGACGATTTAATAATTGAGGGAGAAGTTGAGAGATTAATTGTACTAAGATTGCGGCAATAAGAATTCATAAATAAACAAACTCACCACTTGTGACCTTTTGTCAAGAAACAGAAGAGAAATTTATACCTAATCAAACTGTTTGTTTAATCTCAGGAATTCCTTGTATAACTCTTCACATAGCAAAGAATATAGGCATAGATAATAATAAGTTAGCAAATTGATCCATTGGATTTATATTATATTTGCTATACAATGCTTGTATTTCCTGGTTTTTCTTCATCTTCATTGTTTTATTATTTTCAAAACCAATATATTTAGCTTCTATAGCTGCTTTTTTGCTTTTTAAACCTTCTTGAATTGACTGCATCATTGTTGCTTTAAATGAGAAAGCAAGAACAAGCAAACGAGTAAATATAACTGCTATTAATATAGCTATAATTGTTGCTCACCCATTTAATTCTGGCATAGCTTGTCTTAATGATTGCACCATTACCGACAATGGGTAAACTAATAATCCATAAAATGGACCATATTCTCATGCTTGTTTTCAAGTGTATATAGGTTGAATTGGATAGTCCCCTGCAAATAAAATATTTGTGTAAAATTCTGATGTTTTTTCATTTTTATCATTTTGATTAAATGTAGAAACATTTGAATTATAATCAATTAAAAACTCTTCTATTGAATACTTATTTACATCATATTTATTAGATGAATTAATTATTTTATTAGATAAGTATGTTTTAAATTTACTTTTTGCATCTCTTGCTGGTACAATACCAAATTTTGACATTCAAGAAGTTACAACTTCTTGATAAATGTTTATAATTGCGTATTCCTCTTGCGAAAGTTTGAATAATTCTTCATTATTGTTTTTGATTTTATTTTCTTTATCAGTAATTAAAGATACTAAATACTTAAAGTATTCTGAAAATGAAGCAAAACTTTTTTGTCTTTCTGCTAACGTTACTTTATTTAATTCTTTTAAGAAAGAACTTTCTTTTCCAAAAGAATAGTTATAGAAAGTTTGAAGAACATCTCTAGCAAATGCTCTATTGGCAATACTCTTTGTTTCTGTTGTACTTTCGCTTATAGCATTTAAAGTTTCTTCAGAAACAAAATCAACTTTTTGTAAACCTGAAACATAAGAAACTGTGTATTTACCATCAGCATCCACTGAGTTTATTTGAGTTTTTATTTCTTTCCCTGAACTATTTACTGAGTTTTTTTCGTGTTTCTTTAATTCAATAAATGGTACATTTGAATCAGGAACATATGTTCAAATTAAAATTTCATTGTCAACTGAACTTAAATCGTTAACATAGCTATATTTTAATTCACTTTCATTTCTAAAAAGAAACTTATTATTCCTTTCAATGATATGGAATTTTTCGTTTTTGTTATTTGTAGAGTACCCTAATGAAGAAAGTTTTTCATTCGATATATCTTGTGTACTAAATCCTGAAGAAAAAACCCCTGGTTTACCGTACTCACCTTTATTTGTAGAACTTTGTTCACTTAATTTTTTAATAATATCCTTGTTATCAACTAATATGTTGGCATCCTCATTTTGTTTAAGAACATCAAGCGACAACTTAATTTCTTGTCCCTCTTTTAAGTTTCCTTCATTATCATATTTGTTGATTGTGTTTGAAACACTTTCTGGTTTAAAAGTATTTAATTTGGGTGCAATATCCTCTTTATTGCTATAAAATTCAATGCTATTACCAACATTGGATGAAGTTTTTAATACAAATGATTGCACACACCCTGTTAAAGTAACAGAAAAAGCAAATAAATAAAGAAGTATTTTAGTTATCTTTCAAGATTTTTTGAAAAACACTCTTCTCTTTTCATTTGGATCGTTTTCTGGATTAGAAAAATAATTAAATTTTTGTTTTTTTTGCATAATTCCTAAATTTCTTAAAAAGTTCATCAATTCCTTGTTTTTTAAACTTGTACTCGGATTCACAAAACTTTTTACGGGCAATCATTACAAAGTGATAATTTAACTCATACAAATTAAGTTCTCTAATTATTGCTTTTAATTGCCGTTTATTAAAATTACGACCTACTGAGTTTTCAAATTTTTTAGGTATTGTAATACCTGCTTTAAAACTTTCGGCTTTTTTGTAATAAACTACTAAAAAACTATTATTAATAGATTGCTTACTATCAATAATTTCTTGAAAGTCTCAATTTTTTTTAAGTCGAAATTCTTTTTGCATAATTTAAAATTATTTATCAGAAACAGTAAGTCTTTTTCTACCTTTTGCTCTTCTAGCAGCCAATACTTTTCTACCGTTAGCAGTTTTCATTCTTGCTCTAAACCCGTGCACTTTAGCGTGTTTACGTTTATTTGGTTGGTATGTTCTTTTGCTCATTTTGCCTCCTTGATTTATTTTATATCTATTATAAGCGTGTTTATATTATACAATATAATTATTAATTTTGAAATTTTGAATTTTTGCTCTATTTTTTAGTTCAATATAGTGTTAAATTAAATAAAATCCGGTCCGGAAAATATAGTATAATTTTAAAAAGAAAAGAGGAAATATGCTAGATTTAAAATACATTTTGAAGAATACAGAATATGTTAAAAAATCATTAAAAAATAGAGGTTTTAACACTGATATTTTTGATCAACTTGTTGATAAAGCTAAAAACAGAGGACAATTTATGTTTGAAGCACAAAGCAAAAAAAGTGAATTATCAAAATTATCAAAATTATTTGGTCAATTTAAAAATAATCCTAATGAACTTAAAAAATTAAAAGAAGAAATTGATAGTATAAAAAATCAAGAATCTAGACTAACTTCTCAAGCAGATGAACTAAATTCACAAATTAATGATTTAATTTTGTCTATTCCTAACTTGCCTTTAGACTCAGTTCCTGTTGGTTTAGACGAGAATGATAATGTTGTAATAGAAACAAAGGACAAATTAGGAAGAGGGTTAGTCAAAAATGTTTTACCACATTACGAAATCGCTAAGAAACTAGACATAATTGACATAGAAAGAGCAGTAAAATTATCAGGTTCAAGGTATGTTGTTTATAAAAATGCAGGTTCAAAATTAGTTAGAGCATTAATTAATTTTATGTTAGATTTACATCAAACAAAAGGTTACAACGAATTTACAACACCTGTTATTGTAAATGAAAATATTCTTTATGGCACTGGTCAATTACCAAAATTTAAAGAAGACTTATACAAAATTGATGGGGCAGATCAATATTTAATTCCTACAGCTGAGGTTACTTTAACAAATATATATAATAACGAAATAGTCGATCTTGAAGAACCTTTTAAAGCTACTGCATATACAGAATGTTTTAGATCAGAAGCCGGGAGTTCTGGCAAGGATACTAAAGGTATTTTACGTCAACACCAATTCAAGAAAATTGAGTTAGTTAAGGTTACAAACTCAATTAATGCATTCCGTGAATTTGAATTAATGTTAGAAGATGCTAAGGATGTTTTGGAAAAATTAGAAATTCCGTATAGATCTCTACAATTGTGCACAGGTGATATGGGATTTTCTGCCAGAACAACAGTTGATCTTGAATTATGATTACCATCTGAACAACGTTTTAGAGAAGTTTCTAGCGTTAGCTATATGGGTGATTTTCAGGCAAGAAGAGCAATGATTAGGTTCAGAAACTCAAATGGAGAAACTGAATACGCTCACACTATGAACGGATCTGGATTAGCCGTAGATAGAGTTATTGCTGCTTTATTAGAACTTTACCAAAATGAAGATGGAAGTATTTCAATTCCAAAAGTTCTTGTACCATATATGGGCGGAATGGAAATTATTAAATAATGAAAAGGGTATTTGCTTTTGATTTAGATGGAACATTATTGACAAACGATAATAAAGCACATCCTAAAACGCTAAAAGCGCTAGAATTATCTAAAAATAATAACCATATAAATGTTATAGCAACTGGAAGAGGCTTAAAAAATGTTTTGCCTCTTTTTGAAAATCATAATTTGGATCATATTGATTATTTAATTTGCTCAAATGGAGCGCTTATATACGATATGAAATCACAAAAATATGAGATCATTAATAACTTGGATCCTAACGTTTTTCCGATTATATTCAAAAAGCATCTAAAGTATAAATCAATATTAAGAGTCGATTTTATCGATCAAAATCATACAATTTTACCTGATAATAAAATTCCTGATTGATTAGCTAAATCTCATGTAAAAGATAATAATCTAATTAATTCAGTTGACGAAACCTTTATGAATAACTTAGTTTTTGATACAAATTCGAAAATTACCCAAATAGCTTTGAGAAATGAGATTAATATTGCAGGTCTTGCAACTGATGAATTAAAAAAAGAATTGAAAGATTATGATTGCGAGGTTTATCTAACAAATTCTGTTTATACAGATATTAATGGAAAAAATGTTTCAAAATTTAATGCACTTAATAAACTAGTTAATGAATTAAAACTCGAAACAAAAAATATTGTCGCATTTGGGGATAGCGGTAATGACGTTGAAATGTTAAAAAATTCCGGTATAGGTGTAGCTATGGGTAATGCAACTATTGATGCTAAGGAAGTTGCACACATAATTATAGGCGACCACAATACTGGTGCTATTGGCGAATTTATCGAAAAATTAATATAAAAAAATCCTGGAAGTCCATGGATTTTTTTATATTTTACTTAATTTAAGCAAGACAAATGTGCAAATTTACAGTTTTTTGTATTATAGAGTTTTAATATATAATATGTGCAAATTAAAAAATAAAATAATTAAGGATAAAAAATGAAAAAACACAAACTGAAATTATTATCAGGAGGTGCTATTTTAAGCACGGCTTTTATTGGGCCAACCTTTCTGGTTTCTGCTAATGCAGAAAACGCAGAACATGATGAAGTTCTAGACAAAGCTGAAAAGACTTACTGAGATAATAAGAAAAAATTATATTTATCTATGATAGAAGAATTTTCATGAAACGACTTTGAAGGTGGTTTAAATGAAAGTCAAAAAAACATTTTAAAAGAAAAAGTCGAAAATATCAATAAAGAAAATCAAAACTTAGTTTGAAGAGAAATATTAAAAATGCGTTTTGAGTCAAGGGAAGCGTTTAGCAAACTTACTACACTCACATTTGGAGCAACTCATTTTAAAGAACTTCTTAGTAAATCAGAGTTCACTGGATTAAACGAAACTATGGAAACTAAGTTTGATTCACTTAAGGTTTTTGAAATAGCTGAGTTTATGAACGACTCTGTTTTTAAACAAGCATATGATGAATTTAAAAAGTCCGGAAAAATGTATTATGAAGAGTTAAAAAATCTAAATACACTTAGTACGGAAGCTTATAATAGCATTTTAAGTAAAGCATTAAATTCTTATAATAAATTTGTTTCTGTCATTAATACAAGCACAAATAATAACTTACAAAATTTAAAAAATTTAGCTAATTATCATAAAAACTTAATAAATTATTTTTACAATTATCAAAAACAGACTATTAGTGTTGTTAATGGTGATCCTTCATCATGAGATAGAAATATTTTCTATTTTGGTTTAGCATCAAACTGAACATTATTAATTGGTAATATAAAAACACAAAATCATTTAGAAAACTTGTTTTTTCACACAGAAAACGACGGAGAATTTGATGCGCACTTTAAAAAACTAAGCGTTAACTCAAATGATTTTATAGGACCTGTTAAAGAACAAGGTGAATCTGACTTTTCTATTAAACCTTCTAACTTATCATCTGAAGATTGATTCCATAATGGTTATCCACCAACTTCGCCATATGAAGCATTTAGACGTACAATTTTAGATAATCAAACACTTTATAATGGTGAACCAAACTTCACTGAGGCTTCTGTAGAAAATCTTGATGGGTTTATTAAAAATTTAAACATTATTAATGATAGATTTTATAAAAATGTAAATGGTCACAAATACTTTTTAGAAAACTTTAATTTCAATTATAATAACTTGCCTTTAGTCTTTTTTGCATGAAGAAAGGGGTCAGTTTATTCATCAGCATCAAGTTGAACCGGTCAGTATCACGGAAGACAATTTAATAATGTTTCTGCTTGAAAATCAAGAGAAATAAGCAGAGATAAAAATGGGTTTTATGATTCATTCGGTAACATTAATACAACAAATGCCTACACTTCTAATAACCCTTTAGTTGGGGATGATAAAAATAGAACTAGAACGACATTATTAAATGGAAATAAAAGATTAGAAGAGAATTTAAGTCAATTAGAAGGTATAAAAAATAAGTTGCAGGAATTATCTACTAGGCAACCTGAATTAAGTATAGCAGCTGAAAAAATTTTAAACAAATTAGATTTGGCTAAAGAAAAGAATATCGCTGTTTACTTAGAGGAAATAACGACTAGAGCAAATAATTTAGAAGAATACTACAACAAAATTCAAGAAATTACAAACAGAATAAATGCATTAGTTGAAGGAGATAGAAATGATTTCTTTCAAAACGACGGCAATGAATTAGAAACAATCAAAAACACGATAAAAGAAGGGACATTCAACTCTTTGATTAAACAAAGTATTGATGAGAAAGAGAAAAAGATTAATGAATTTATAAAGACTAAAGAAAATAGAAAAAACGAAATTCTTAATGAAATAGAAAATGGCAAAGTTGGTGATGGGGCAAAATCAAAACTAGAGGAATTAATCAATGATTCAACTTCTTCTTTAAATGATATCGAGAAAGCTTACAAAGTATTTTCTATTCTCAATGAACAATCAAAAGAATTATTGCAAGTCGTTTCCGATTATAAAGATATTGCTAAACCTATTATCGATCAATCAAAAATAAATAATGAAAATGTTGTGACAGCAAATGAAATACTGGATAAATATAAAAATAAACTTGCTGATAATCAAAAAATTGAGTTAAATTTTCCTGATAATTTTGATATTAAATCTTCTACAGAAGATGATGTACAAAGCCTTAAAAATAATTTCATTCTAAATGATACTTTAAAATTAAAAGAAAAGTACTTTCACAATTCTAGAGATTCTTTTGTTGTATTAATAGAAAATGTTGATTTAGAAGATGAAATCAAAAATGCTTTCAAGAAAAAAATACTAGATGAAGAATATTCTGAAGAAAAATATAAGAACGAAAAATTTCATAATCTATTTACGCAGTTAAATGAAAATCCTGCATATTACAAAAATTTATTTAAAAATTTTAATTCAATAAATAATCTAGAATTCGATAAATTGAAGGGTATACCTGATGAAGTAAAATTAGATTTTCAAGAGACATTAAAACAGATTGACAAACTTAAAGAAAACAATCTTCTAGGTTTTAATTTTATAGAACACTCCCTTAACTCTAATTTTAACGAAATTGAATCACTTTGAGACAAATACAATAATTTGTTGAATAAAATTGAATCATTAAATAAAAAGGCGTATGAAACTATTTTTCAACAAGGGAACATAGGTTCAAGTGCATTAAAACATTTTATTGATTATATAAATAAAAAAGAATTGAGTTTCGATAATATTTTTAATGTGTGGCAAGTTTTTGAAAGATTAAATGAAATTGTTAGTCGCTTAGTAAAATTAAGTGAAAGATATAAAAATGAAATTGAACCTATTGTGGTGTCTAGTGGCGTTTATAACACAAACGAAGTGAATTTAGTAAATAACATATTAAGAAAAATCCATAATTCTAAATACAGTTTTGAACTTTCAAAAGATTTCAATTTAGAGAATATGAAGGAAAACGAAAATAGCGAAACTACCTTGAATATAAATAAAGAGACGCAAGAACTAGAGAAGTACATCAAAATAATTCTTAACAACCTTGTAAAAACATTAAATATTCCTTCGCAAATAGTTCATGAATTCATAAATATATCCCAAACAGAAAGCCTAGAAAACCTTTTAAAAATTTATTTAAATTTATCCGGTGAAGAAAATTCATATAGTGAATTATTCATTAATCTAAATTATAATGACTATGAATTAGACCTTTCTAAATATCCAAAAGCAAGAACGCAAGATATTTTAAAATATAAATCATTATTAAGACAATTAAAAACTTTAGGAAAAGATAATGAATTAGCAAAAAATATATTATCAAGCATTTTAAAAGAAGAATTAGATAAAAATCCAAAAGACATATTTAATAGTTTTAAAAATACTAAAAATAATGTTCAGACTAGAAAAAAATCAAGCATTAATAAAATTCTTTCTATTTTATTCATAGTATTTTCAATACTTTCTTTCGGTGGGGCAGCAGCTTTTATTTTTTACATTGTATGAAAGAAAAAAGCAAATAATTAAAACCATTCAACACTTTTGAGTGGTTTTTTATGTTATTTAAAATTTTCTCCAGAAAAGCAACAAAATTTTATATAATAAAAATATGAAAAAACCTAAAATAATTTTTATAGACCTTGATGGTACAACTTTAGATGGACCTGGTGAAAAATTTTGACTAAAAGAGCCTACTGAATATACAAAAAAAATAATTAATAAATTACAAAAGGAGATTCCTGTTGTTATTTCAACTGGTAGAGGAGTTAGTGATAAAACATTAAATATAGCTAGAAAGCTTGGTACAGAAACTTATATCGCTTGAAACGGTGCTCAAACAGTTGAAAACGGTGTTGTTGTAGCTAAACATTTTATGGAAAAAAGCATTGCTCAAGAATTATTTGACGAAATACAAAAGAATAAGTGTTTTGTTGTTTATAATTCAAATTCAAAGGATTATGCATTTGTAAAAAATTGGTTTTATAGATTTCTTATGGGGTTTGGTAAGAAAACAGCTAAGAAATATTCTGATTATAAAAATGACTTTGATGTTTATAAAGCATTAATATGATCATTATCAAAAAATAAAATCAAAAAGTTAGCCGAAAAATGAAGTAAACAATTTGAAGGAAAATTAGAAGTTTCACTAAGTGGTTCTAATAATGTGTTAGAAATTACTAAAGCAAATGTTTCTAAAGGTGATGCAGAAGTGGCTTTTTGTATCTCTAAAGGAATTGACCCAATGGATGCTGTTCATTTTGGTGATTCTATGAATGATGCATCAACAAAAGGTAAAATAGGAAAATTAATAGCTATGGCCAACTCTGTTGATGAATTAAAAGCAATTGCTGATGAAGTAACTGAACACTCATGCAACAATTCTGGGCTTGCAAGATATTTCGAAAAGCACTATTTGAAATAAGAAGCTGTAAGATGTTTTATATTGATTAGAAAAGTCATATGCATGTTAAACATGCATATGACTTTTCTCATTAACATTACTAGTCATAAGATCAATTTTGTTTTTTATTGTTCTCACATCTCTTTTTATTTTTTTAGAGGCTTTTTGAATTGATATACGTTGACTAATTTCAAACAAAGCGTTATAAACTAAATCAATATCCATTTGTTTTTTCTGTAAATTTCTAGTTAGTTCTAATTTTCCTTGGAACTTTCAAATAGTATCAATATTTTCTGCAATTTCATAATGAGTATATTTATTTTCTTTCTTTGATTGATCAAAAATACAAATTCATTTTCCTAAATTTTTCATTATAATATTAATGTATCCTTTCTTATTTTTGCACATTTATTTTATTACAGGATACATAAAAACAAAGTCATATGCATGTTTAACTTGCATATGACTTTTCTAATTAATAAAATTTTCGTATTTTTGAATGAACCAAAAAATATGTGTTTTTTAAATAATTTGTTTGCTTTTTTAAAAAGACGAATCTTCTTTGAATTAATTAACTATTACACAAGGTTATTTGAATTACCTAACAAAAAAAATAAGTCTTTATGACTTATTTTTTTAGTCTTTTCACTCTAATTCTTTAGGGTGTTTTGGATTTTTATTTAATCTTATGTTTTGGATTTTTCCATCCTTAACATTTACAATTTTTGTTGCAATATTTGCGATGTGAGGGTTGTGAGTTACCATAACTATTGTTGTTACATATGTTTGGTTAATATCATATAAATAACTCAAAACTAACTGTGTTGTCTGTTCATCCAAGGCTGCAGTTGGCTCGTCGGCAAAAATTATAGATGAGTTTTTTGCAAGCGCTCTTAGAATTGAAATACGTTGTTGTTGACCACCAGACATTTGTGATGGATATTTATTTTTAACATCTTCCATACCAAATTCGGTAAAAAGTTGATTTATATCTAATTTTTTGTCCTTATCTTTTTGAAGATAACCACCAGTTTGTACATTATCATAGCCAGATAAATTTTGTAATAAGTTGTAGTTTTGGAATATAAAACTAACGTTTTTTCTTCTAAATAGTGTAAGTTGTAGATCGCTTAAATATGGTAAGTTTGTATCACAAACAATAACATCTCCTTTAGAAGGCCTATCAAGTCCTGAAATCAAGTTTAAGAGGGTACTTTTCCCACCACCTGACTTTCCGAATATCATAACAAATTCACCCTTATTAATAGTCAAGGAAACATTTTTTAGAACACGGGTTACTGAATTACCTGATAAATAATATTTACTTACATTCTTAACCTCTATGATTCCGTTTTCAGAATTTTTTAAATCTTTTGAAGAATCTTTTGGTCTTCGTCTTTTTGCTACATTGTTCAGTTTTCTGGCAATATATCTATCAACTATCATCCTATTAGATCCGCCTTCAGCATCAAGAACATTGAAAATATTTTTCTTTGTTATTTTTACGTCAGAAGATTTTTTTGTTATTACTAGTTCTGATTTATCATCATCCATAGATTTCTTCTTAGAAAATAATTTTAAAATTAAAGCAAGAAATTTATTTTTAATCGATAATCAAAAATCCTTTGTAAAAATTTTGTTATTTTTCATATTATTTTCCTTTCAATAAATCTATTGCTTTTATTTTGTTTATATTTATCCATGATAGTACTGAAGCAATAATGAATACACCAAAAACAACTAAAGTTGTTGAGACAATATTAATAAACGAAATTGTTAGAGGTATAGAAATAGATGCAGAGGTGGTTAAGAATCCGCTAAAGACACTCATAAATCCATAGGCTAATGGGAAAGCAAATAAAAGAGATATTATGATGAATGGAACATATATTCCAAAAAACATCTTTATTTTTTCTTTATTTGAGTAACCTAAAATACTTCATATAGCTATATTTCTTTCATTTTCATTAATTAGAATTGTTGAAATTATTATAAGAATTATTATTGAAATCATGAAGCTCAACGCTGTTACTATAGTTACTATAATTTGAACTGTTTTTGCTATTGATAAAGTAAATCCTACTTCTATATCTTTTGACTCAAGAGTATATGCACTAGGAATAAATAATTGATTATCAAACATACTTGCAAATTCTTTTATATAAATCTCTGGATTTTCTCTTGCCTCTTTGTATACTTGTACAAAGTTATCTTTTTCTTTATCAAAATTCTTGTTCAGGAATTTAGCGATGTCTAAATCATCATAACCCAACCTCTTCATCATACCTTCAACAACTATATTTGGATTTGTTTCTTTTGTTGCAAATAAAGCATCAAAGAAATCTTTTTTGTCTTTATTACTTGTATTCTCTATATTAAAGCTATCTAAACTTCCTGAATATCCGGAAGGAGAATAAAGTCCTGTTGATAGTATCAATTGAATTGGAAGTTTATCTGTTGATAAAATACCGTTAAACTTATATTTATTTTCATCAAAATCAGCTGGTAAATTATCTTTTAGTATTTCTTTTTTATGTCTGATTAAATCATCGAAACCTATAATCATATCTGCGGCTGATTTTGGAATGATAAATTCATTATTTATAAATGTTGGGTTGTAATCATATACATAGAAAGTGTATTCTTTGTTTAAACTTTCTTCAGTGTCGGTTAGAGAATCTTTTTCAAGCTTGCTTTCTATGTTTTTAGTCAACCTATTAACTTTATTGTTGATTTTAAGTTTTATTTGATCACCTTTTTTTAGGTCAAATTTTCTCTTAGAAACATTATTAATTATTAAAGGAATTGGTTTATCTAACGAAGATCCATTTCTTGTAAACTCTTCCTCGATCGATTTTAATAAATCCTTTTCGTCTTTATTCATAATTCTAATTTGCGATGAATTAGTTTTATAACCATAAATTCTAATATCTTCTTTTTTGAGGTTTGATTCTAGATATGTATAAGTTTCGTTTGTTTCTTCATTCAAGAAAACACCATTAAATGAAACATAATAATCTCTTATTTCAGTATTTTTCTCTAATCATTTGTACCCTTTAATCAAGAACTCTCTATACTCATCTCTATAATCTTGGGTTGTAATTACTTTATGGTTAAAGATTTTTTGATCATTATCCCAAGTCACAAAGAAAAATTTACCGTTAATAATATTGTCAGCATTTGGTATATATTGGAAAAATTCAGTAACACCATTTTCAAGAGTTTTATTAATATTAATTATATTTGATTCTACTGTTTCACCTTTATCGTTCACTTCATTTAAGAAAACAAGCCCTTCTTGACTCTTCATTAAACCATAACCTACATCATTTCTCAATTTTAGAATTCTTGACTTTTGGGTATCTGGTAGAGAGTTATAAACAACTTCAAAAGGATCTATTGAAACACTTGATGCTATTTTTAAGTTCACTGAGAATTGAGTAATAACATGCCCATCAAAAGGAGTTGGTTCGCCGTTCTTATGTTTTTTAGATACTTCATCAAATAAATTAATAGCTTTTGATGAACCGGCAGCAAAGTAATCAGGTTGATATTGATTTAATTCTCTAATATCACCCGATGGTACATATAACACTCTTTCTAAGTCCTTTGCAGAAAACGGATTGTATAGCCCACCCTCATTTGTAGGGGTGACTAGGTCAAATTTATAATTATATTTTCTATTTATGTACGTTTGATTAATTGATTTTTCAAAAACTCCAAATGTACCAAACCCTATAATAGTCGTTATACTTGCTAACACAACAGAAATACCGAAAGAAGTTAATTTTCAGAAACTATTGAATATTAAAGAAGCGCCGAATTTAGTAGTAATTTTTCTCTTTCTAAAGGCTTTTTGGTACTTGTTGTGTAATTCAGTTATATTAACTTCAACAATACCTGACATTAAATCAATTGACTTATACCTTAATGATCTTAATGCGATTACAATAATTAATATTGTCATAGATATAAATGGAATAATAAGACTTAAAATAAGGGTTAAAGGTTCAAAATTCAATGTTTCAACAGGAACAGTTCAGTAACTTTGTAGAATTTTAATCCCTTGGCTTTGTAATAAGAATCCAACTATATAACCAAATAAATCACCTATAAGCAAGGTAAAAATAGCGAAAACAGAAAGTGAAGAAGCTATTTGTAAAGGTGTATATCCTTGAGCAATTAATATACCGATAACTTTATTTTTATTAGAAATATATCTTTTGATAATGAAAACTACTGAAACAGTAACTAATGATATTAATATTGCTAATAATATATTTGATGTATATGATATAGAATTAATTATTTGTTCTACTGTTTTAACCCTTAAACTTCTTTCAGGATTAATTGGGTCTAATTCAGAATATAAATAAGTTCTTTTTAAGTTGGCTACATCATCGATTTGAGATTGCACAAAGTTCTCAATGTTATTTTGTAAATTTTTCAAAGAACCATCAGATTTACCATCATATTTAACTGTTAAATATTCCTTAACTAAGGTACCTCTATACGCTTGTCTAACACGGTCAAAACCATTGTTGTTTACATAAACAATAGCTTGGTCCTTTGTATTTACTTGCAAGTTCGCTTCGTCTAAAATAGGATAGAAGTAATCAAATGATATATCTTCTCCAATAATAATATATTTTGAGCCATTAATATTAATTGTGTATTTATCAGGTATTAAGTTAATTAATTCTCTAACTTCTACCGGGTTTTTTGGTATTTCTCCTGTATAAATTTCTTTATTATTTTGTTTTAGGAATGCGTAATTTACTTTTGCAATATAAGACGCAGGTTGGTCAAAAGTTAAAACATTATTAACTTGAGCCAATCCAGTAATTGAATTTAATATTGCAAAGAAAAATTCATTTAAATCTATTCCAAAAAATTGATATTTAGTAGGGTTTTTTGAAATTTCATCTTGTAACTTGACGAAAATATCGTTGTCAATTGCAATTTGAAAAGTGACGTCGTTTTCGACAGAAGGAACGAAAACAGTTTCTTTGGTAAAGCTCTTAATAAATTCTTTTACAGTTTTTTCATCAGATAATAAATCCTCAAAATTAATTAATTTATTTTGGATAAAGTAAGATAGATTAGAAACATTGACACCATTGTCTCCAATATTATTTGTGTCTGTTAACATTCAAATTATCATTTGAGGAAATTTTTGTCTTAAAACATTATTAATTAATATATCTGAGACACCTATACTATCAAAAGAAAGGTTATTATATTCATTAAATAAAATTTGATTTAAATTATTGTATTTTTTAATAATAACATCTTTTTGTAAAAAGTTATTAATAAATTCATTCAAGTAAAGTGAGAATATATTATGATATTTAACTTTCGCTTTCTTAAATTCTTTTATATCTTTATCTATGCCATAAAATTGGCTTGAAGCAGCGATATATGAAAAAGTTTGAGTTAGTAAATAATCATTAGTAGAAAGGTATTCAGTAAATTCAGGGAATCTTTGAATTAAGTCACGTAAATAAATATTTTTATAAATACCATTGTCTTTTGCGAAGAATAAATTCCTCATTAACCTCGGATTTGCTAATGATCTAGAAACACCAAAATTTGTTTCCTCATAACCTGCAATGTTTTGAGCAGATGGTTGAAATAATTCGAAAGAATTAAATGATTCAATAACATCTTTTTTATTTGCTAATTCTAATAAAGCGTTAGCAAATTCTGTAGATCTTTTATGTGAAGCATTCTTTACATCAAATATTTTAAATCATACCTTAATAATAGGAAAAATATCTTTTAGATAGTTAAATCCACTATAGTTGGCTGGTACTAATTGTGAAAGTATTTTTGAGGAAATGATATTAAAAATTCCTGAGTTACTTGAATTTTTATAATCAATAAGAGATGTGCTTAGATCCGCAAAGGAATGTGTTATGTCATCAATAGAATATTTGTTTTGATCTAATTTAAAGATATTTATTATTTCTTTTCAATCTTTGATTATATTTTTTAATTGTTCAAGTTTGATGACTTTTTCATTGTTTACATTAATATTAAAATACCTTAAAATGGTTTCTTTATTATCTAAACTTAAAGAATCAACTTCTATATCTTTGTTTAAGTTTTCGAGGTAGTTAATCAATATCTCAATTTTGGTAAATATGCTTTTTGGTGATGAATGTGTAGCAACATTGTTGCTTGGGGTTGTGGCAGTGCTAGTCGAGTTGTTAGAAGATAGAAGGTTAATAACTTCAAAAAAACCAATTTTCTCATTATCAGCAGCTGGAATAGTTATGTATTTTCCTTCAAAAATTTCGATACTTGTACCTTTTGAAGATAAATTAAGCATCTTTACCAATTCTTCTTTTACTCTTTTGTTTGATCCAGGTGTATTAAAAATACTTTTTAAGAATGCGTAAATAATATCATTTGGTTCTAAATTAGTAAGAACATTATCTCTAGTTACATCTACATATGTATCTAAAATCTTATTAAATTCTTTTGCGTCTACCGAAAACTTTACTTCTTTTACTTTTTCATTCAATATTTTTATAAATGTATTTAAATCAAAGTTTTTAATTAAGAATTTAAGACCATCAATAACATTTTTATATTTGTTCTTACTATCAGTTTTGTAGGCGTTTAAATTTTCAAATAAAAGCTTGAAAGAACCTGGCAAGAAATCTAAAAGTAAAAAGATAGGGTTGTCTTTATTTGAGAAATCAGTAACATAATCAATATTAATGTTATCAAGTATTTTTACAATAGCATTTTTAAATGGTGTTTGCTCAATACCACCTAAAATAGCTAACATAATATCGAATAAACTTAGTTTACGAACGTATTTTTTACCATCAATAATCTGGGTTTTGTTATGTTTATTGATGAAGAAATCATTAGTACTATCAGTTATTTTTCTAAAATTAATTGAATTTACAATATCTTTGATTGTAGAAAGAAAAACTTCAACATCTTTTGAAACATTTAAAATAGAAATTAAGGAATTAAAATTTAAAAACTTATTCCCTGATAATAGTGAAATAAATGAAAACAAATTATCAAGATTTCTAGCTAAATATTCTTTTTTTGTTATTTCATCATTATATTTAGATGTTAGTTCAATTAATTTATCAATAAAATCTAGTAAAAACTTTCTTAAATAATCACCAGAAAGGTCATGTGTTATTTCATATAAACCATCTAATATAATTTTTGGTAAAACATTAAAATTAATATTACCACTTGAAAAAACTTTTGCAAAATCATTCTTATCAAAAGTTGTATTAAGCGCTTTTATAAAAACAAAAATGGTGTCTTCCTTAATAAATCCTTCTTTATAAAAAGAAGTATTTATTATATTTCTTTGCAATCTTTCGATACCAAGTTTTAAAGTATTTTCATTTAATGCCTGATTTACTACTTCTACATCAGGTCCTCTAAAACCAAAGGGTACATAAACTGAATTTGTATAATCTGGAGATTTTTCCACAAAAGAATTATTAGGTAAAAATACTTTTAATGTTAAATTATTTGATAATAATCATTTATGTAATTGATTAGATTGTAAAATACCATTTTGTAAATTAGTGATTTTTGCATTTCTTCATCTAATAATCTCATTTTTGTTATTAAATTCCGGAACTAATATTAAAAATTTATTTTCGCCGAATGGTGTTATACCAATGTTTGCAAATACATTATATTTATCTGTTGTTTCTGTTGGATTATTAATAAAATGAGCTAACTTATAAACTTTAACTCTGTTTTGAACTGAAACATCATTATTTAGTTCGTTGGTATAAATAACTTCATCAAAATTGAAGTCGGGTTTAATATACTCTGGAAATGGTAATATGTTAACTGATGCTTGACTTATTATTACATTTGCAATATAAGGATCTACTTCTTTTGTTCTAAAATAATCAGCTATATTTTGTGAACTCTTATTTAAAGATGGATATTTAGAGGAGTTTATCAATTTATTTATATTGTTGATTATCCCTGAAATAGATTCTTTTTCATCACCTGTATTTACTAAATGGTAAACTTTCTTTCCTTCATTATCGACAAATGAATCAATTGTTATGGATTGCCTTATACCTATATTTTTGTTTGATACTTTTTTCTCAATATATTTATAAATATCTAATTTAGTGATTGTTAAAGCACCATTTCTTATTTTAATTAATGTATCATTAGCAATAGATTTGTTAGATAAAGAGTTATATAAATTTTGGTCAATTTCTTTGTAACCCTCTATTTCCGCAATTGTTTGATATTTATCTTCGTTAAATTTAAATTTATCAAAATCAATGCCTGATGGTTGTTCACTTTGATCCATTACCTTAAGTTTGATGAAGTTCATTTCATCTAATGTGATTATATTTTTATCCTCGGTAGACTTATAATCATTACTTAATACTATTGAGCCATTTTTCTCTACAAATGGTATTGTTTCTGTAGTTACACTTTTTTCTCAAAAAGAAAATTTAGCGTACTCATTTGGAATTTCTCCAAATTCGGTTATTAAGTTTTCCATAAAAGTTTTATATGATCCAGTTCATTTATCTTTTGTATCACCGGTGTATGTTGTTTCATATAATTTTCTTTCATAGTGGGTAATTCTATTTTTCTTAAATGCCCAATTTAAAGGTATATTGTATTTTTCTCTGGCTTCAAATATAAATTTTGACTCACTTACTACTTCTATATTTCTATCTTGAAATAAGTCGTTATATGAAAAATTATTATTTAAACGTTTGACAGAAAAATTAGAAGCTTTGTCATTTTCGTCAATTGTAATTAATTTTGGAGTTATATTTTTATCAACTTTATAAACAAAATTATTATTTTCTAAAGGCGAAAAACCAAGCAAGTGTGCAAGTTCGCTTCCATTAATTTTTATTACACCAAAATCATCTTCTCATTCATACCCTTTTAGAGAATCAAAAGTCATCACATTAGTCATTGGGTTGATGAATAATGTTGATAATTGAGATATATTAACACTATTTTCGTCTTTACTTGTTATATAACTTATATCACTCAATATGTAATCTTTATCAAATTGGTAGGTAGCAGATTTATTTAATGTTGTTTTTATTACTTCTTTTTGGAAATTATTATTTACTTTTTTATAAATAGGAACTATTCTCTTTTGTTTCAAAGAAAATTGTTTATTTGATTTTGAAAAATCTAAATCTAATATTCCGGTTTCGGGTTTTTCAGGAATATATGTACTATAAAGATTTAAAAAATCTGAACGAGAAATATATTTATTATTGTAGTTTGGATCATCAATAAAATTGCTTAAAGAAAAATAATTATCTCTTACTTCGCTAAAATTAATAATATTTGTAGATTCACGAAAGTTTTCAGGGACGTACTTTATAGGTTTATTATAATCTATACTTCCATCCTCTTTACTTAACCCGTTTATAAAAAAACCATTATTATATACGGAACCATTTATAGGCAAATTAAGATCAACCGTTAAATCATGTGATGTTGACATTTCTTGATATTTTTCATATTGCTTTTTCATAGCTTTTGCGGTATCATGCATCACTGTAAAAATTCCAGATGTTAAAAATACAAGGATAGTCAATCCTGCTACAGTTGCTTTATTTTTAAAAAGTGATCTTCATACTTCTTTAAACAGGTTTCACATAATTTCCCCCATATCTAAATACATATTTATAAAATATGTATTAATTATAAAGCATTTTTGCTATTTTAAAAAATATGAAAAAAACAAACACTGGGTTTGCTTTTTGTTATTAAACTTTATTTTCTTCTTGTTTCTCTGTCATTGAAATTAAAGATTCTAAATCAATTTCTTGTTCTTTGTCTTTGATAATTTCTTGTTTTGGAGGAAGTTGAATATTTTGAGCAATATAATCAATTTCTTCAGAAATAATTGTTTCTTTTTCTAATAACAATGTTTTTATTAGCTCTAAAAGAGTTCTATTTTCATTAATAACTTTTATTGCTATATTTTTAGCTTCTAAGATAATTTTTCTTACTTCCAAATCTATCTCATGACTTATTTGATTTGAAATTGAAGAGCTTGTTGCTAATGTTTTACCTAAAAACGGTGAACCAGATTCTTCATGATACTTAATTGGTCCTAAGTCACTCATACCGAACTCTGTAACCATTCTTCTTGCGATTGAGGTTGCTTTATTAATGTCATCAGAAGCACCTGTAGAAATATTATCTTCCCCATAAATTATTTCTTCTGCTGCTCTACCACCCATAAAGCTTGCTATTGTTGCTAATAACTCTTTTTTAGAATAATTGTATTTCTCTTGTTCAGGCATCATTAAATTATATCCGCCCGCTTGTCCACGAGGAATAATTGTTATTTTTTGTACTTTATTTCCACCAGGGACTTTTATACCAACAACTGCGTGACCAGCTTCATGATAAGCAACAGATGTTAATTCTTCTTTTGTAATTGTTCTTGATTTTTTTGCTGGTCCTGACATTACTCTATCTATAGCCTCATCAATTATTTCTAAAGTAATTACTTGTGACCTTTCACGAACTGTTAATAATACTGACTCATTAATAACATTCTCTAATTGGGCACCCGAAAAACCAGGTGTTCTTTTGGCTATATTAGAAAATATTACATCTGATGAAAATCTTTTTCCCTTAGCGTGTAATTTAAGAATCTCTTCTCTCTCTTTGATATCAGGGAGACCAACTGTAATAACACGATCAAAACGTCCTGGTCTTGTTAGGGCCGGATCTAAAACGTCTGTTCTATTTGTTGCAGCAATGAATAATAAACCAGAATTCTCCTTTATACCATCCATTTCAACAAGAAGTTGGTTTAAAGTTTGTTCTCTCTCATCATGACCACCCCCAATACCACTTCCTCTTGTTCTACCGATTGCATCTAATTCATCAATAAAAACAATTGCAGGCGAATTTTTTCTCGCTTCAGAAATAACTTGTCTAACTCTTTTAGCACCCATACCTACAAACAATTCAACAAAACTTGAAGCTGAAACAAAGTAAAATGGCACGTTTGCTTCTCCAGCTGTTGCTTTTGCAAGTAATGTTTTTCCTGTTCCTGGAGGACCTCCTAAAAGGATACCTCTAGGCATTCTTGCACCTGCTTCTTCATAACGTTTTGGATTTTTTAGATAATCAACTATTTCGCTTATTTCTTCGATAGGCTCTTTATTACCGGCTACATCAGCGAATTTTTTGTCTGACTTAATAATTTGAGCTGGACTTTTATCCCCAAAAACGCCACCTTGCCCATTCATCATTTTTGATTGCGATCTATATAATAGTCATAAAACTATTACTATTAAGAATGTTGGTATTAAAGAAATCAATATTGAGGTAACTATACTTTGTTCAGGAGCGCCAACAGATCACAATTGCCCTTCTTCTCCCGATGTTGATGATTTCAATGCTTTTAATATGGTGTTTGAGTTTTCATTATTTTTTAATAAACCTAAAACTTCACCTAACTTACCATATGTTATATATTCTTTTGATTCATGACCAGAAATATATCCAGAGCTAATTTCATTTTTAAAAGGATTAAACTTAATGAATTTAAAATACTCAGGATCTTTTGTGTCTGAACCTGCGCTTTCGATTTTAGAAGCTAATTCACTTATACTTAAGTCGTGGGCCGTTGTTTTACTGAATAATGTAAAATAAAGAATTAATCCAATTATAACTAGCACAATAATACTTAATCAAATTATTGTTTTTTTATTCTTCATAACTTCCTTTCTATTTATATAAATTATAATAAAAAAAATCTTTTTAGTTATCTTTTAATAAGTGACCTCTTTTTTTAGTTAAATAACAATTTTCTGACAATTTGTATTTATTAGATCTTTTAGGCGACTCTATAAATTTAATTATATTTTTTATTTTATCTTTTGATAATTTTATATTCTTGAAATTGTTATTTATTAATTCATAAACCAATTCCTCTTTTTTTGTTAAAAATTTAAATGTATCTTGGGAGAAATTATTTTCTTTTCATTTTTTGTAATTCTTATCAACTTTGTGAAAACGTAATTTTAAAATAAAATTCAATACAAAGAAATAAATCATCATATAGATTTTTCAAATTTTTGGTTTCTCATTATTGTGAATTCTAATTTTGTTTCTAGAATACTTCGGTTCTTCGTTTGTATAATCTTTATGAAACGGAATCCCTTTAGATAAGTTTTTTTTAATGATTGTTTTTTTAAAAAATCTAAAAAGTAATGGTCTTTCAATGTTCATATCAAACAAAATATTATGTTTTTTAATACCGTAATATTTAGAAAATCTTTTAGATTGTTTTTGAAAAATTGCAGTTTCTAAAAAATCATCGATATTGTGAGCAATAAATAATTTATCACAATTATATTTTAAGTAAATTTCTCTGAAAAATTTATATCTTATTTCTCTTGCTCAATTTTGAAAATTGCCTTTTTTATAATCATCTTTTTTTAAATTTAAACCCTCAAAATCAATTTTATAAGTTACACAAAAATTTTTTACAATTTCATAATCGATATGGCTATCAAATCGTTGATTATAATTAACTGTTGCTACAACTATATTTTTTTTCCTGTATTTATTCAATAAATACATACTATCAGGACCACCACTAACAGCTAATAGAATTTTTTTATTCACTTAAATCTTTCTTTGTATTAAATTTATTCATTACAGTATAAATATCATTAAAGCCATATAAAATTGCTGCATCGGCCGCCTTCTCGATAACCTTATCTATGATTAAAATTTCTTCCTCAGTAAATTTTCCTAAAACAAAATCTTTTAACTCTCCGTTAAAGGCTTTTTTTATGCCTATTTTCATTCTTTTAAAATCTTGTTTATTTCCTAATTGTGTTACTATACTTTTAATACCATTATGACTCCCCGCAGAACCACCAACTTTTATTGATGCCTTACCTAAGTCAATATCTTTTTCATCATGTATAACCAAAATATCACTACTATCTATTTTAAAGAATTCAGATAACTGTTGGATAAAATTTCCTGAAAGGTTCATATAAGTTAGTGGCTTTGCAACTATTAATTCATCAACTTTTGCATATTCTCCGTTAAATTTAGATTTATTTAATGTAATGTTTAATTTTTTACAGATTCTATCAATTACCAAAAAACCAGCATTGTGTCTAGTAAATTTATATTCATTACCAGGGTTACCTAATCCTACTATTAATTTCATTTTACTCCTTTAACATTCACTCTAAATTAGTGATAATTTCTTTTGTATTTGTGAACTCTTTTAAGAAAATTTTTGAATAAATTTTTTCTTCTTTCGTAAAGAGAACAAGTTTTTTAATCGCTCTTGAAGCTGCTGTATAAACCAATTTCTTTGAAAGCATTTTTGAATGATCAGGGTGGACAATAAACATAGCACATTCAATTTCACTACCTTGATATTTATGTATTGTAACGGCATAACCCAATTTAATTTCGTTTCTAAATTCCTCTTTGGTGTATGAAACTATTTTTTCACCAGACAAATCTTCATACCTAACCTTAATTATATCTTTCTCACGCCCTAAACTTTTATCTTTTGATATTGAATGTATATAACCTATATCACCGTTTGAAATATTATCATCATATCTATTTACTAATTGAATAACTTTATCATTTATTCTAAATTGATACTCCTGTTCACCTATTTTATATTTGTGAATAATATCTGAATCTTTATTATAAATGTTTTGTATTTCTCTATTTATTCTATCAATACCATAATACCCTCTATAAGTAGGGCATAATATTATTGTATTATCTATTCCGTACTTATTAACTTTTTTCATAAATAATTCCGATAAATCTTTAATAAAGTCGCTATAAATAATCATCTCAATATTTTTTTGTTTTAAACTGTTTCCGTAATAATCGCTAAATTTTGGATAAATTTTTTCTTTAAAGTCATCTTTATTCAAAGAATTAATATTTAATTTTAAGTTTTTTGATATAAATTCATATATTTTAGTGTTAAATATTTCGTTCGAAAAATCTCCTAAAGAATTAATGAAATGTATATAGTCAATAATTTCGGAACTTTCTGATCTGAAATTCTCATAAAGATAACTAACAGGAAACTTTTGAGAATTAATTAAATCAGAAAGTAAATTACCAGGACCAATTGCTGGTAATTGATCTACATCACCAATTAAAATGATTTTTGATAAATTCCTACAGGTTGATAATAAAAGATAAAAAATATTTATATTAACCATACTAAATTCATCAATAATTAAACATTTTATATCTTTAAATTCGTCTTCGTCTTTTGTGACTCTTTCATCTTCGTTTGGTATGCTTAAGAAGCTATGAATTGTTTTTGAAATAAAACCGTGTTTTTTTGTCAAGTTAGAAGAAGCTCTACCAGTTGGTGTTAAAACAATAAAATCCTTGCCATACTTATATTTTGATTTAATAAAAGATTGATAAATATGTTTTATTATGTTGCTTTTACCCGTTCCTGGACCCCCGGTTATTATGTTTATATTACTACTTAAAGAAGTATAATAAGCTTTTCTTTGCCTATCGCTGAGATACTTAATTTCGCTATTGTTTAACTTTGAAATTTCTAAGGTTTTTTTGTTTTTAATTTCATTTATTCATCACGTAATCATTCTTTCTTTATCAAACATTTGTTTTCGACAAACAAGGTTCTCAACACTAATTAGTGTGTTTTTGTTAATCATATGTTCAATAAATTCAGATATTATAAATTTATTTTCAATTATGTTTGCTTCTTTTGTGATTAATAGAATTAATAATTCTTTATCCCAATAAGTTGAATTATTTTCTTCCAATTTTAGCATTGAAGAATTCATAAAGGCTTCTAATCTTTCGAATGAAGTTTTTTCTCAACCAAGAGCTAAACCAAAAACATCTACATCTTGAAGAGAAAGTTTAAAATCGTTATAAAGTTTATAAGGATTATTTGTTTTAAAGTGACTCAATACATCTTTAACTTCGGGAAATAATCTTTTTATATCTATATATAAATTTTGTATTTTATTAATTTCGAAGAAAAATAAATCTTCATTCAATTCAGAGGTCTCATCTAAAAGATTGATAATTTTTTCTTTATTTTCATCAAAAACTAATTTAATATTTTCTTTCTGAAGTAAACTTAAAAAAATAGCGAAATCATTATCAAAAAGTTTTCCTTCTAATACATTCTTAAAAAAACCTTTAAAAGTGTATCCGATTTTTATCTTATCAATTGCAACAAAACCCACTTTTGGTGTGTTTTTTAAATATTGATAAAGTTCCATTTCCCTATCAACTTCTTTTGGTTTTGAATAAAAGTTAACCAAAACATAATTATTTTGATTTCCAGGTTTTGTTGATTTTGTAACAACTAAATTATATGTTTCGTATAAATCAGGGATATTTTTTACAGCATAAACAACTTTTTTTTCTTTTGTTTCTGTTTCAAACATGAATAACGCTCACCCTTGATCTTTACTTCCTTTAAGTACTTTTATAACCTTACCAGAAAGTAACTCTTCACCATCTTTTAAATCGATTTTTTTCATATGTAATTTATATTATAAATTAATTTTGTTTATATTTTTTTAAAAAAGTTATTAACAAGTTTATTCACAAGTATTTTCTATAGTTATTCACAAATTAATTAAATTTTAAATATAATTGTGAATAACTGCAGATAATTCCTATTTTATAGACTTAAAAATTGTGAATAAAATGTTAAAAAACTAGGTTTTTTTGTGGAAAAAACGAATAAAGT